>NZ_JAMPSW010000005.1:0-69779 GCF_028484855.1 Providencia sp. PROV033
GTGTTTTGATTGATGAAAATAAAAAATAGCGACTATAAGTGAAATAACTATTTTTCCCCGCAAATTAAGCTCTCTGCCGAAATTTATTAAATAACTCATCAAATAGATGTAAATAAATTTTGATAATTGACGATATTTTAATTTTAAGCGGAGAAATTCTTATGGATCACTCAGTAAAAAAAATAACATTAGCAGTGTTTTCTTTAATGGCATTAACATTCGGTATGCATGCTAAAGCCTCTACACATAGCGAAGCAAAACCCGTTGCATCAGGTACTATCCACTTTGTCGGCGCAATTGTCGCATCACCTTGCGTTATCACGAGTATTGAGCAGAATATTGATACAAAATGTTGGAATGATGATGGAAAAGTAAAAACAACATCAATGAAAATTAATAAATTGACTGAAAAAGGGACTGTGCTTCCAAATCACAAAGGAACTCAAACATTTAAATGGATTAATAAGGAAAATAAAATAGGGGTTTACACGGTTATCTATGATTAATAACTAAATTGTCATTTTTATATTAAATTTTGAATGTTAAATGGAATGCTTTTCTAGGATGAATTAGTGATGTTTATTTATAATGACGCCTATGGGCGAAGTGCCCATAGGTAATGTAAGCTTATTTTCAAGACAAGAAAATAGTGCAGGATAATTAATCGCAACGACCCATATAACGACGTTCTGGAATATGAATACGGATTTTTTCGCCTGTCGTTAAATATTCAGGAACTTGAACTGTTAATCCAGTCGGCATTGTTGCTGGTTTGGTTCGTGCACTTGCAGAAGCCCCCTTAATCGCAGGAGTGGTTTCAACAATGACCATATCAACAGTTTGCGGTAACTCGAGAGCAAGAACTTGCCCATCCATTGTTAACACCTGCATTCCTGGTAAACCTTCTTCAGGAATAAATAACAATTCTTCTTCAATATCTGATTTTTTAAAGATGTAAGGCGTATAGTCTTCATTATCCATGAACACATATTCATCACCATCGATATAAGAAAAACTTACCGCACGACGTGTTAATGAGATAGTGTCTAAAATATCGTCGCCTTTAAAGCGTTCTTCAACTTTTTGGCCAGTTTTGACATCGGTAAAACGCATTTTGTAGAGTGTGCTTGCTCCACGAGCGCTTGGCGATTGGATATCAATGTCTTTAACCAGCAGTAATTTCCCATTGTAGTTTATTGCAAAACCACGTTTGATTTCGTTGGCCTTGGCCATAAATAACCTTCTTTGTTATTGTCAAAAAGAGTTCGACAAAATTACTCGCAGATAAGGGATTAGGCAAGATGTTAACATCAAAAAAATCCCTAGTTTTCACACTAGGGATCTCTTTTTAATCAATGTTAGCTTGCGGGTAACTTAGTAGACGGGGAGAAGCCCCAACAGAGAGAGAATATGTGCGGTTGCGTTAATCAAACCAAATAAGATCACAAATCCAATGACAAAGCTTCCACCCGGTGTTCGATAGCTATTATTTGGAAAACGTTTACGGCTTGCTCTTGCCATCAAGGCTGGAATAATCACCGCCCAAATGGTTGCTGCGAGACCCGCAAATCCAATGGCATAAATAAAGCCGTTAGGGAACACCAAGCCTAAAATTGTGGGTGGTAAAAAGGTGATGATAACGGATTTGAAACGCCCTTGATGGCTATCATTAAACTTAAAGAAGTCCGCAATAAAATCAAATAAGCCAAGGGAAACGCCCAAAAATGAACTTGCTAGCGCCATATACGAGAACAGTGTTAAAAATTGTGAAATAAAGCTGCTCTGGGCGGAAATATTCATTTGGTTCAGTAGTGCACCAATATTGTTACCGTTTTCTCTGATTTCAATAAAGGATGAACGAGGAATATTACCTTGGATAGCATACTGCCATAATATATAGATAGTGACAGTGATCCCTGCGCCATATACCAAACTCAGCATGACACTGCGGCTGTCTTTATTATAGTACTTCACTAACCCAGGTACGTTACCGTGGTAACCAAAAGAGGTGAGTAAGTAAGGGAGAGCCGCTAATGCATATGGTAAATATTCACTGTTATTATTGTCGTATTGGTCGAAGAGAACCATCGGTGATGCCGTTGTCACCATTCCACCAATTGACATCACAAATGTGATAACCATCCCACCAATGAGAATGGTGCTTAGCCTATCAACCGCTCGAGTTGATAACCAAACAAAAAATGCAATCACTAAGGCAAAAACGAGACCTGAAATTGCTTGTGGAACTTGAGCATATTTCGACACGTTTTCAGTAATGATAGAGCTACCTGCTGAAATGTATGCATACGTTAAAATATACAAAACAAAGGTAATAGATAAAGAGTTAATGGTATTCCAGCTTGAGCCTAATAGATCTTTGACCATCGTATGAAAACTGGCACCTGCCGGATAATTCATATTTGCTTCTAGAATCATTAATCCTGACAATAACATACAGATAAATGTGTAGATTAATAACACGACTGAGCCGGAAAACCACACACCTGAAGTCACCATTGGAATAGAAAACATACCGGCACCAACAGCGGTACCTGCGATGATCATTGAGCCGCCTAAAATAGAGGGGCGTTTTGGTGGTTTTATAACATCAGCTTCCATGATGACTCCTGAATGATTGTTTCACTGTACTAGCTGAACGATACATTAGGCGTGAAATAATGTAAACATATAAAAGATAATAAAATAAAAAATAGTCTGATGTGATTGTTATATGCACAAATGGGGTGATATTTGTGCATATGGCGTGGTTTATACAGGTTGGTGATAAAAGCGTTGAGTTAGCCAGAGGTCAATTGCATTACGGCTAGCTTCAAAATGGGGCTCAGGTAAGGGGTCTGTAGGGGAAATCCATAACAGGTTTTCACATTTATCGGTTTCCATAATTTGCGGTGCAACAGTTCCGTTATATTCCACATGCATACAGATAGATACTGTGTGTTTGCCTTCTTGTCGGAAAGTTTCAACGTTATTACTGATACCAAATACAGTAGGGGATGTGATATCGATCCCAATTTCTTCTTTTATTTCGCGGATTGCACAAGCTTCAAAAGACTCCCCTGGATCAACATGACCACCAAAAATGGACCAATAAGGCGCATGTTTGCTGCTACGTTTACCGACTAGGATTTGTCCTTGCCTGTTAGTGATAAGCACCCCGACACCAACAACAACATATTGAGGATTCGACATTATTTTTCCTTCTTCTTGTCTTTTTACGGGAAAGAATTTTGCCACGTTGGGTTTAAATTACAATCAGCAAAAAATACAAATATCACTGAAATCAAGCGTTATTAATGTTATAACTATGCCCTGAAAATCGTGTGATAAGACAATAATGATAAGGGAGATAAGTGGTTATGACTCGCCGGGTTGCTACAATTACATTAAATCCTGCTTATGACCTTGTGGGGCTATGCCCTTCAATCGAAGTCGGTGAAGTCAATTTAGTTAAGACCGCTAGTCTTAATGCCGGAGGCAAAGGCGTCAACGTAGGAAAAGTCCTGCGTGACCTTGGTATTGATATCACCGTTAGTGGTTTTATGGGTAAAGATAACCAAGAAGAGTTCCAACACTTCTTTAGCGAAAATGGCATGGCTAACCGTTTTAGTATGGTGCCTGGTCGAACGCGCATTAATGTTAAACTTACAGAGAATAACGGTGAGTCTACAGACTTCAATTTCTCTGGTTTTGATGTCAGCAAAGAAGATTGGAACCGTTTTTCAACGGAATCTCTAAATTGGTTAGGTCATTTCGACATGGTCGTGGTAAGCGGCAGCCTACCTAACGGGATTGAGCCAGAAGAATTTACTCGTTGGATGACCCGTCTGCGCCAATTATGTCCTTGCATTATCTTTGACAGTAGCCGTGAAGCTTTAAAAGCAGGGCTTAAAGCATCCCCATGGTTAGTTAAACCGAATCGCCAAGAGTTAGAAACATGGGTCGGACGTAAATTACCAGACTTAAAAGAGGTGATTGCGGCGGCTCATGAACTGCGTGATAAAGGCATTTCCCACGTGGTGATTTCCCTTGGAGAAGAAGGGGCGCTTTGGGTAAATGCATCAGGTTCTTGGTTAGCAAAACCGCCTCAATGTGAAGTGGTCAGTACCGTTGGCGCTGGAGACTCGATGGTGGCTGGGCTCGCTTATGGTTTATTGAATGGTGAAACTAGCGAACATACATTACGTATGGCAACGGCAATTTCTGCATTGTCTGTTTCACAGCCTGATGTAGGCTTGAAAAACCGAAATAAACTGGCGGATATGATGGCGAAAATTGAGATGAAATCACTGTAATTATTGAATTAATATTGCAGGTATTCCATAAAAAGGCAGCTCAGAGAAGGCTGCCTTTTTGTTGCGTCACTCAGTTAACTATTTTGTTGCGATTTTAACCATGCAATTTCTTGTGGCCAAATATCGGGGTTAATCGTTTCTAAAATCAGGGGAATACCATCAAAGCGTGCATCTTTCATGATATAGCGAAAAGGCGCGTAACCAATATTACCTTCTCCTAAGCTGTGGTGGCGGTCAACACGACTAGCAAATTCACTTTTTGCATCATTAAGATGCATACCTTTCAAAAACTCAAAGCCGACGATATCGGAAAATTGCTGGAAGGTTTTCTCGCAATCTTCTTCTGTACGTAGATCATAGCCTGCAGCAAAAGCATGGCAAGTATCAATACATACGCCGACACGGCTTTGGTCTTTAACGCGTTCAATGATTTTGGCTAAATGCGTAAAATCAAAGCCCAGATTAGTGCCTTGACCTGCGGTATTTTCAATCACAGCAATCACACCTTCGGTTTCGGCTAAGGCGATATTAATAGATTCAGCAATACGGGCTAAACAGTCATCCACCTCAATTTGCTTGAGATGACTACCTGGGTGAAAGTTGAGCAAGTCAATACCTAATTGCATACAGCGCTGCATTTCATCAATGAAAGCGGTACGGGATTTCTCCAAAGCTTCAAATTCTGGGTGCCCTAAATTAATGAGGTAGCTATCATGGGGCAAAATTTGGTGTTTACCATAGCCATACTTAACGCAATTTTGTTTGAAGCTTTTGATCATTTCGTCGCTAAGTGGGGCGGCTTTCCATTGACGTTGATTTTTCGTAAATAAAGCAAATGCGGTGGCACCAATTTCATGGGCGCGAATAACTGCTTGGTCAACGCCGCCAGAGGCGCTGACGTGTGCTCCAACATATTTCATGATTGACTCCTTTTTTCAGGAGTATGCCATTAATAACTAAAGAAATGAAACCAATAAAAAAGCCGCTTATAAAAGCGGCAATAGACCATTTTCAACCCTAGGGTCCTGAAAATGGTGCTTTTAAATCAATTTATTGATTTTCCCCCGATAACACAAAGAGGGAAAAACCCTGTTTTATCCCTCTTTGTCAGCAACCTCAAGCCGCTCATAAAAGCGGCAATCGGAGGTGCTCAAAGGCGCTAAACTTAGCCAGTAAAAAATGCGGGTTAAAATAGAGACTGAATAGCGACGTTAATCACAATGCCACCAAAAATTAACCAAGCAAACAAAATAGCGGCCATCAGCAATGGTTTGATACCGGCTTGGCAAATAGCACTAACGTGGGTCGTTAACCCTAAAGCCACCATTGCCATCGCTAATAAAATGGTATCTAACGTAATAATGTGTTTAACCAGCTGCTCTGGTAGTAAATTGAATGAGTTAAATGCAGCTACCAGAATAAAAATCACAGCAAACCAAGGAATGGTGATTTTACTTTTTTGTGCGCCATCTTGGGTATTTGCAGCACTTTTACGGCTAATAAATGCAGACAAAATGATTAAAAATGGTGCTAACATCATGACACGTAACATTTTTGCAATCACCGACGCATTTTCAGCATCGGGACCAATTGTGTGCCCTGCAGCAACCACTTGTGCGACTTCATGAACGGTTGAACCAATATAAATCCCAAAGCTTTCTTGAGTCGCAGGGATCCATCCGAAGTGAGCATTTAGCTGATATAACCACGGATAGACGAAAATACCAATGGTACCGAAGATAACAACCGTTGATACTGCCACAGCGACTTTACTTGCGGATGCTTTCACGACAGGTTCTGTTGCCATGACCGCGGCAGCACCACAAATGCTGCTACCAGCACCAATTAACATTGTTGTTTCATCATCAAGTTTAAACACTTTTTTACCTAACCAGTAAGCCAATAAAAAAGTGGTGATTAAGGTGAGTGCATCAATAATTAGCCCCGTGGCACCTACATCAGTAATTTGCTGAAATGTTAAACGGAACCCATACAGGATAATACCGGCACGGAGAAAATAGTGTTTTGCGAATTTGATCCCAGCATCACTACTTGTGCTGATCGCAGGGTAAATGGTATTGCCCACGCAAATACCAAGAAGGATAGCGAGGGTGAGTGCACCTAATCCGATATCCATAAACCAAGACTGTTCACCAAGGTAGATTGCAACGGCAGTTAAAATTCCCGCTAAAATGATCCCTGGGATAAGTTTGAGAATAGGAAACGAATGATTTTGTGTTATTGCTTTGGTTCCTGTTTTATCCATGACTACACTCTTTAATGACGACTTAGATTAAGTTGGAATAAGCATATAACAAAAAATGTAATAATCTAAATTGATTGTTTTTGTATTATTTATCTAATAAACAGGTTAATAGTTTCTTCTGGTATATTGCTAATAAATGATTAATATTAACAATATTATTACAACTAGATAATCAAGCTGGAGCTTTCTGTATGCGTATTACACTGAGGCAACTTGAGGTTTTCACGGAAGTATTAAAAAGTGGCTCCACGACGCAAGCATCGCAATTATTGGCGTTATCTCAGTCCGCAGTGAGTGCATCACTCACTGATTTGGAAGGGCAATTAGGGGTACAACTTTTTGACCGAGTAGGTAAACGGCTTGTTACGAATGAACATGGGCGTCTTCTTTATCCAAAAGCATTAGCGCTATTAGAACAGGCGTTTGAAGTTGAGCAACTGTTTAAAAAAGAGATGGGCGCCGTTCGCTTGGCGGCGAGTACGACCATTGGGAACTATATGTTGCCAGAGATTTTAGCTGGATATCGCCATGATAATCCTGAAATTCCACTGGAATTATTTATTGGTAATACTGAAGAAGTCATTAAAGGCGTCATGGAGTTTAGAGCCGATGTGGGATTGATTGAAGGGGTATGTCATAGCCCTGAATTAATATCAAAACCGTGGTTAAAAGATGAATTAGTGGTGTTTTCAGCGCCAAGTAACCCATTAGCGAAGAAAAAAGTCACCGTGAGAGATCTGAAAGACGCGCCATGGATTTTACGTGAACGCGGTTCGGGTACGCGAGATGTCTTGGATCAACTGCTATTTGCTCATCTTCCTGGTTTCCAGATTTTAATGGAGCTTGGCAATTCAGAAGCGATCAAACACGCAGTACGTTTTGGGATGGGGATTAGCTGTTTATCTCGACGAGTGATTGCAGAACAATTAGAAAATGGCACGCTGGTGGAGCTTGAAGTTGAAGAACTGCAACTTGAGCGTACGTTATATCTGATTTATCACCGTCAGAAGCATCTTTCTAATGCGATTACTAATTTGCTGGCTTACTGTCACTAAATGAAACCATCATAACGTGTTTTGCTAATAATTATCGTTGGATTATGAAGGTATCTTATAACAGCAAAGAGTTGCTTAGTTCTGCCGTTTGAGTTTGTTAGAATCCCCGCGTTATTGACTGAAAATAAAATACAGGGAACAGATGGCAGAACAACATACCACGACATCTATGGGCGGCGGACAAAAATTACGTCGTGAGCTAAAAGCCCGTCACCTCGCGATGATCGCAATTGGCGGCTCCATCGGAACAGGTTTATTTGTGGCATCCGGTGCCACAGTAGCACAAGCCGGACCAGGTGGAGCTCTCCTCTCTTATGCCATTATTGGATTAATGGTGTATTTCTTAATGACCAGTTTAGGTGAATTGGCAGCTTATATGCCAGTCTCCGGCTCTTTTGCAACCTACGGTGCAAAGTATGTCGATGAAGGCTTTGGTTTCGCATTAGGTTGGAACTACTGGTACAACTGGGCAGTGACTATTGCTGTCGACCTTGTCGCGGCACAACTGGTTATGACTTACTGGTTCCCAGATACCCCAGGCTGGATCTGGAGTGCTATCTTCTTAGCGATCATTTTCTTACTGAATTACATCTCCGTTAAAGGATTTGGTGAAGCAGAATACTGGTTCTCCCTGATTAAAGTCACCACGGTGGTTATTTTTATTATCGTCGGCGTATTGATGATTTTTGGCATCATGAACGGGGCGGAAAATGCAGGTTGGCATAACTGGGAAATTGGTGATGCGCCATTTGCAGGTGGTTTCTCTGCAATGATTGGTGTGGCAATGATTGTTGGGTTCTCGTTCCAAGGTACTGAGCTAATTGGTATTGCTGCAGGTGAATCAAAAGATCCTGCGAAAAATATTCCTCGTGCTGTACGCAAGGTATTCTGGCGTATCCTTTTATTCTATATCTTCGCGATTTTAATTATTAGCCTGATCATTCCTTACACTGACCCAAGCTTATTACGTAATGATGTCAAAGATATTAGCGTAAGCCCATTTACCCTAGTGTTTGAGAACGCAGGGTTATTATCAGCAGCTGCTGTGATGAACGCTGTTATTTTAACCGCAGTACTGTCGGCGGGTAACTCGGGTATGTATGCGTCAACCCGTATGCTGTATACCTTAGCCCGCGAAGGTAAAGCCCCGAAGATTTTTGCTCAGCTGTCTAAAGGTGGCGTACCGCGCTATGCATTATTAGCGACAACCGTTGTTGCTGGCTTATGTTTCTTAAGCTCAATGTTTGGTAATCAAACCGTTTATCTGTGGTTATTAAATACATCGGGGATGACAGGTTTCATTGCGTGGTTAGGGATCGCTATTAGCCATTATCGTTTCAGAAGAGGCTATATCGCCCAAGGTAAAGATTTAAATGACCTGCCATATCGTTCAGGCTTCTTCCCAGTAGGACCGATTTTTGCCTTTATTCTGTGCTTAGTCATCACGTTAGGACAGAACTACCAAGCTTTCTTAGAAGATAAGATTGACTGGGTAGGTGTGACTGCGACCTATATCGGTATTCCACTGTTTTTAGCTATCTGGTTTGGGTACAAGATAGTGAGAAAAACGTCGATTGTGCGTTATAAAGAGATGAGTTTTCCGTCTTATAGAGAAAACTTAGAGAAGTAATTTTTGCGCTAAAGATAATTAAAAGAACAGTATCGTCATAGGGTAATGTGAGTCAGTTAATTCGCTGACAGCATTACCCTTTTTTTTTATCTACAGATGCTTGAACATCCACCAATTCCCCTTCAAAAGATTCAAGTTTTGAATCAAGTCACACAATCGGTCATTGGAACTCATTAATTATTTAGTGATGCTATTGATAAGTATTACCATTTGCATTATTGTTACCGCCTGCGAATGAGAGCTAATTACTTATTTGATTTTGCTTCAAAAGTGGTAAACCTCAGAAAGTATCATGACAAAAATAATAATCCTATAGGGCGCATAACCCTAGTGCTGAGCATAAAAATTCATTGTTAAGAAAAGAAATCTCTTGGAGAGTCGGGAATGGTTGTTTTTACTAAAAGAAAAATCGCAGTTAGCATTATTGCGGCTATGACTACAGTACCTGCGTTTGCGGATGATAGCAGCGACAAAATTTTTGTAACGACTGCATCAGGTTACCAGCAAAAAATTGAAGATGCCCCAGCATCAATTTCAGTGGTAACGCGCGAGCAATTAGAGACTAAAGCTTACCGCGATGTCACAGATGCGCTGAAAGATGTTCCAGGTGTATTAGTCACAGGAGGGGGGAGTAGCTCCGATATTAGTATCCGCGGGATGGATGCGAAGTACACCATGATCCTTATCGATGGAAAACGTGTGGATACACGTAGCATTCGACCAAATAGTGATGGTGCAGGTATCGAACAAGGCTGGTTACCACCATTACCTGCTATTGAGCGTATTGAAGTCGTACGTGGTCCTATGTCCTCACTGTATGGTTCTGATGCTATGGGTGGGGTTATCAATATTATTACTCGTCGTGTTCAACAAGAGTGGACCACGAGTTTACGTGCCGATACCACAATTACAGAGCGCAAAAATTCGGGTAATACCGGGCAAGGTAGCTTCTATACATCCGGACCATTAGTTGATGGTTTATTGGGAGTAAAGTTACAAGGTCAATATTCACACCGTAGTGAAGATAAAATTATCGATGGATTTGGTCGCCAAATTATGACAAGTGGCGGTGGTACATTATCACTGACCCCAAATGAGCAAAATGCGTTTGATTTAGACTTTAAAAAAGATAATCAGCATCGTGACTATCGTGAAGGTTATACCGCGGCTCGTGGTGATGGTAGCGGATTTAGCAAGTATGATATGACTCATATGGCTTTAACCCACACTGGTACTTATGATATTGCATCGACGGACACGTATGTTCAGTACGATGAAGCGAAAAACCCAGGTCGTAAAATGACGGCAGAAGATTTAGTCTTCCGTAATCAAAGTGTTTTTTTACTGGGTGATCACAGTGTCAGTATTGGTGGCCAGTACCGTAAAGAAAAGCTAAAAGATCAGAGTAACAAACTACCGGGAAATAGTGAGCTAGATAGATACAGCTGGGCATTATTTGCAGAAGATGAATGGTTAATGACAAATGATTTTGCATTAACTGGTGGTCTGCGAATGGATAATGATGAAAACTACGGTGCGCATTGGACTCCTCGTTTATATGGTGTTTGGCATGCAGATGAGCAGTGGACAATTAAAGGTGGTGTCTCTACTGGCTATAAAGCACCAAGCTTACGTGAATCATCTGCAAATTGGGGACAAGCAACTGGTGGCAATAAAGGGAATGCGATTATTTATGGTAATCCTGACTTAAAACCAGAAAAAAGTATTACAGAAGAAATTGGCGTTATCTGGAATAACCAAGATAACCTAACTGCTGGAGTTACTATTTATAATACTGATTTCAAAGATAAGATTACGGAAATCAGACGTTGTGATAACAGCATTGACACGATTAGAGATTGTACTTTAGCGGATGGTGAAGGGGATACTCCAGGCAAACCTTACCGTTTTGTTAGCGATAAAGCCAACGTCGACAAAGCAAGAATGCAAGGTGTTGAAGTGACCTTCAACTGGGGAATTCTTGATAACCTCGAGTTTGCAGCGAACTATACCTATACCCACACAGAACAAAAAAGTGGGGTGAATAAAGGTAAACCGTTGAGTAAACAGCCTAAACACATGGTAAATACCACCTTGACTTGGGATACAACGGAAGATTTACAAACGTGGGGTCGTATGAATTTCCGTAGTGAAACTTCAGACTATCAAGGTCGTGGCCAGCAAATGAGTAAAGGTACACCATCTTATGCCCTGTTTGACCTTGGTACGAGTTATAAATTGAGTAAAAATGCCAATATAGTTGGTGGTGTTTATAACGTATTGGATCGTCGTGTCGATAAAGGGACATATGGTGCTGAATTAGAAGGTCGTCGTTATAATATCGGTATCAACTACAACTTCTAATTAGATAATTAATTTTTTATCAATGTAAGCCCTTTGGTTTGTCGCCAAAGGGCTTTTTTGTACTATTATTCAAAAAGAAAATCAGTAATTCAGAAATAAAGATATAGTCATTCGAGCGTAATAGAGTGAATCTACCATACCGTTATGGAGTCTAGTAGGAACAGATTATGCCCAAACTTACCCGCTATTTTAGTGCTTGCTGTTTGAGTGTTTTATTATTCATTGGTAGCGTTTCTTACGCACTTGCAGGGGATCCCGGACCATACCGATTAGTGTTCCTCGATATCTCACAATCACCGTATCAAGATGGTCAAAAGTTATTAATCGAATTACGCAAAATGGAACGACTCTCATCAGTGCAGCGAGAAGCCTGTTTTATGTGTAATGGCAGTGATGATGGTGATTCTGATGTGGAAGTGTTGTATGTCTATTCGGTTCCTGTCGGGTTATCGATTGAAACGTTACGTAAAGCGGTAAATGGTGATGTTGCTGCGAGAAACAGTATGCAGCTTGTATTAGGTAATTTTAAGGATCAGTATGATTATGGCGTGGATGGTTTACTGATTTATAACCATCAAGAAGGCAAAGTCACTGTTTATACCATGGACAATAAAGTGGGTAGCGAGCTTCAATCTGAAACGAAGGCGGTAAAAAGTAAATTATTGCATTCAAGCTTAGATATGCTTTTGGAAAAGAGTGCAGCAAAATTAGATAGACCGGTTTAGTATTTTGTATGGGCTAACCGAGAGGTTTAAATTGCGATAATCCCCATAAAAACTTGTCATATTAGTTAGTGGAACAAAAAGTCCAAAATTATCAAAATTTCTCATAGAAAAGAGGGCACTTTGTTAACAAATTGGCTTGCTATTTACAGGTATGACGTGCAAAATGCGCGGACTAAAAAATGACTGATGCCTGATAAAAACCGGCATCGGTTTTTTTGCTTTTTAGGGTTCTTTCATTTTAACGGGGCCGGATATCAGGCCGGATAGATAAATAAATATTTACGTGTAGCAAATATTTCATGCTACAGCTTTGAGGAATGCTTTTATGGCTTACTTTTTTGCACTGGCAGCAGGGCCGAGCGGTCGTCGTTGCCGCATTGATGACTACGGAGCAAACACCGGCTTCGCACAGACGCTTTTTCACTTCTCATCGTTCTTCTCTGCTTATAGACAGATGCAAAGTCTTCCCAGTAACTGTCGATTGAGTCGAAGTACTCAATCGAAAGTTATGGGAGGGCTTTATCATGCAAAATAATTCCGTACCTTTAGATATCGGCCACAACCAAACTGGCGCCAATAACCGAGTTCAACTTGCGAAAACATTAACACTTGTGCAAGTCGTCATGATCGGTATTGCGTATATTCAGCCAATGACTATTTTTGATACTTTCGGAATGGTATCAGATAAGACTGGTGGTCACGTCCCGACTTCATACATTATTGCACTGGCTGCGATACTGTTTACTGCACTGAGCTACGGTAAGCTGGTAAAACGCTTCCCATCCGCTGGTTCAGCGTATACTTATGCCCAGAAATCAATGAGTCCACATATTGGTTTCCTTGTGGGTTGGACATCTTTGCTGTCCTACATTTTCATGCCAATGATTAACATTTTATTGGCGAAAATCTATTTACAAGATATTTTCCCGAATGTTGAACCTGCGTTCTTTGTGATTGGCTTAGTTATTTTAATGACGGCTGCTAACTTACGGGGTATCAACGTAATTGCAAACCTAAGTACGGTTATTGCGATTATCCAAATAGGGGTAATGGCCGTCTTTACTGGTTTAGTGATCCACGGCGTTTCAAATGGTGAAGGTTCAGGGGAGATCTGGACATTTAATCCATTTGCGAATGAAAAAACGGAATTGATCCCACTGATTGCAGGGGCGACGATACTCTGTTTCTCATTCTTAGGCTTTGATGGGTTAAGTTCACTGTCAGAAGAAACGCCAAACGCAGGTAAAGTCATCCCTCGTGCTATTTTCCTAACAGCGCTGATTGGTGGTGTGATCTTTATTACCGTTTCATTCTTCTTACAACAATTTTTCCCAGATGTTTCACGTTTTGCGAATATTAACGAAACACAGCCAGACATCATGCGGTTTGTCGCAGGATCGTTCTTCCAAGCGATTATTCTCGTGTTCTCCTGCGTCACTGTATTAGCATCGGGCATGGCTGCCCATGCGGGGAGTGCGCGTTTGATGTATGTTATGGGGCGTGATGGCGTATTCCCAGAGAAAATCTTTGGTTACGTAAGCCCAACATGGCGTACACCAGCGTATAACGTTCTGTTAGTTGGTTTCTTAGCTCTCGGCGCTATCTGGTTTGAGATGGATTTCGCCACCGCGTTAATTAACTTTGGTGCACTGATTGCATTTACTTTCGTGAACATCTCAGTGATCAGCCAGTTCTTTATTCGTGAACGCCGTATTAAAGGCTTTAAGAACATCATGAACTATTTGATATTACCGATCATCGGTACCCTCACAGTCTGTGTGCTGTGGTTGAATATCGAAGAAGATTCAATGGTTTATGGTTTGATTTGGACGGCGGTTGGTTTGGTGTATATGGCGGTGTTGACTCGGATGTTCCGTAGGCCTATGCCGCAGATGAGCGACGTTTAGATATATTCTTCATACTTCGTGCTGTAGCGTTGTTGGCTACAGCACTGAAATATTTAGGGAAAGCAATTCTTCATACTTCGCGCTGTAGCGTTGTTGGCTGCACGCGCTAGCCCTAGTCACATACTTATGTATGCTCCTAGGGGCTAGCTTGCTTGCCGCCTAGCTACAACACGAATTATTTTGAATGCATGTAAGTATCAAAATAATTTAACGGCAAACGGCAAACGGCAAACGGCAAACGGCAAACGGCAAACGGCAAACGGCAAACGGCAAACGGCAAACGGCAAACGGCAAACTACGAACTGAAATTGAAGACGAATAAAAACAGCACCATTGGGTGCTGTTTTTGTTTCTGAAGGGGATTAATAATTTCTTAACATATTAATCTTATGTGATATTGTGAAAGGATATTAATGGCAATACCCTGACAGGAAGGCATGAGATGAATGATGTAAAAAATCCTGAGAACCAACGACTATTACTCACACTCAGGAACATTGTTGGCAAAAAAAATATCCTTACCGAACCCCATAAAACAGAACGTTATCGTAAAGGCTTTCGCTCCGGTGTAGGGGATGCCATTGCTGTTGTTTTTCCAACCACGTTATTAGAGCAATGGTATGTGTTTAAAGCCTGTGTCGAAGCCGATAAAGTCGTCATTATGCAAGCGGCAAATACAGGGTTAACTGAAGGTTCAACGCCAAGTGGTTATGATTATGATCGTGATATCGTGATTATTAGCACATTGCGTTTGAACCAAATACAAGTCCTGCCTGAATTTAACCAAGTGGTTGCGATGCCAGGCAGTACACTCTATGACCTCGAAAAAATTCTCAAACCGCTGGGTCGTGAACCCCATTCATTAATTGGTTCTTCTTGCATTGGCGCCTCTGTTGTTGGTGGTATTTGCAACAGTTCAGGCGGTTCATTAGTACGCCGAGGACCCGCCTATACTGAGCTTGCGTTATACGGGCGAGTGAATGAAGATGGTACTGTTGAATTGGTCAACCATTTAGGGATCGCATTGGGTGATACACCAGAAGAGATCCTGACCAACTTACAAAATCGTCGCTACAGTAGCGAAGATGTGGAAAGCAGTGAAAAATTAGCATCTGACCATGAATACGCAACGCGGGTACGTGATGTGGATGCCGATACACCTTCTCGTTTTAATGCGGATGAGCGCCGACTATTTGAAGCGTCAGGTTGCGCCGGTAAATTAGCTGTGTTTGCCGTACGTTTAGACACGTTCCCTGCGGATAAAGCAACACAAGTTTTCTATATTGGCTCGAACAATCCCGATGTGCTTGAAGATATCCGTCGCCATATTCTCAGTGAATTTGAAAATTTACCTGTTGCAGGTGAATACATGCATCGCGGTTGTTTTGATATTGCGGAAATATACGGCAAAGATACGTTCTTAATGATAGATAAGTTTGGCACAGATAAAATGCCTACGTTCTTCACAATTAAAGGACGTATGGACGCTGTGCTGAATAAAGTTCCATTGCTCCCATCAAACTTAATTGACCGAACTATGCAGCTGTTAAGCAAGCTTTGGCCTTCTCATTTACCGCCTAGAATGAAACAATTCCGAGATAAATATGAGCACCATTTGATGCTTAAAATGGCAGGCGATGGGATTGATGAAGCAAAAGTTTGGCTGAAATCATTCTTTGCAACCGCGGATGGTGGTTATTTTGAATGCACGCCAGAAGAGGGCGCAAAAGCATTCTTGCATCGATTTGCCGCTGCGGGGTCAGCGGTACGCTATCATGCTGTACATAATAAAGATGTTGAAGACGTCTTACCGTTAGATATTGCATTGAGACGTAATGACCGTGATTGGTTTGAAAAGTTACCGCCAGAGATAGAAAACCTCATTGTGCATAAGCTATATTGCGGACACTTTATGTGCCACGTAATGCACCAAGACTATGTCTTGAAAAAAGGTGTCGATCCAAAAGAGTTAAAACAAAAAATGTTGGAATTACTGGATGCGCGTGGCGCTCAGTATCCAGCAGAACACAATGTTGGACATCTGTATAAGGCACCAGAACAACTAAAATCGTTCTACAAAGAGTCAGACCCGACAAACACGATGAATCCAGGGTTGGGTAAGACAACCAAGCGCAAACATTGGGAAGGGGATTGTGGTTGCGACCACTAATCAAATAATTGCAATTTAATGGGCAGGTTTTCTGCCCATTTTTATTTTTATCACTGGTTATTAACTTGCTAATTCATAGGCATAGTTTACTAATGCTTTTAATTGCTGGCAGCGTTTCTCATCTTCATGATGCACGTCCATAAGCAATTGAATCTGTTGTAAATAGTCGGTTAAACGCGCTTCGGTAAAATAGTCACGGCGATGCTGCAACCAACGTTGCTGCTCATCATAGGATAACGTGGACGGGTAGTTTCGTGCTTTATAGCGGAAGAATAACTCTTTCATACGTTTATCTTCAAAACTAAGATCTAACGCAGGTAAATTTTGCGGTGCTGTTTCGCGAATAATATCCATTGTGGAGCGATCTGAAGGACTGAAAAAGCCATTATAGATTTGGCTATCCACGTCATTTGATTCTTCAAATTGTTGACCTACGCTAAATAGTTCAATCAGTTTATTTCGGACATCCGGATTTTTGCGCAGCAATTCTAAATTACGCATGCACAGATCCCGATCCAGTCCAGTACGTTCAGCATCAACGGTACGTAATGTGTTGATTGGCGCAAGGATTGGGCACTTATTGATATGCACTAATTTGATTGGAACTGGCAGGTCATCCCCGAGTTCAGCTTTAGGGGTGTACAAGCGTTCACGAAGTTCATCAGCACTTAATGTTAGCAGTGGTGACATATCGCCAGAGAGGTCACACATAATCACCGCATTTTTATTCTCAGGATGCCATGCTAGTGGAGTCACTAAGCTTACGTATGAACGTAAGGCACCAAACATCCCCGACACATGTACTAATGGGGTCATATCCACAATATCAATCAGCTGGTTAACTTTATTTTTATTTCTTAGCTGATAGAAATAGTCAAACATCCGTGGCTGTGCCTGTTTCAACAATTTTGCCATATTGATGGTGGCTAAAACGTCGGACATCGCATCATGAGCATTTTCATGGGAAACGTCATTGGCTTTGGTGAGATGCTCTAAACGTAAGCTAGGTAACCCATCATCGTTTTCTGGCCAGTTAATTCCTTCAGGGCGCAATGCGAAACACGCACGTAATGCATCCAATAAATCCCAGCGAGAATTACCTTGTTGCCAGCTATAGGCATACGGGTCATAAAAATTACGGTAAAAAATATTTCGAGTGACTTCATCATCAAAGCGAATGTTGTTGTAGCCCATAATGCAGGTGTTCGGCACGCTAAATGCCTGATGAATACGTTTGGCAAACTCGGCTTCATTTACACCATTTGCCATAGCGATTTGCGGGGTAATCCCCGTTATCATTACAGCTTCCGGCTGAGGAAGATAATCATCCGTAGGTTTACAGTAAAATACTTCAGGTTCACCGATGATGTTGAAATCTAAGTCTGTTCGCACACCAGCAAATTGAGCAGGGCGATCGAGAGCCGGATGCTTACCAAATGTTTCATAGTCATGAATAAAGAAGGTTGGCTGGTTATGATTATTTTTCAAAATGAGGTCCATCGTCGATTTAGGTGAGTAATGCAAGCGTATAACCGTTTGAAGGCTATGGTAAACCATCTGGCAGAAAATCTAAACTTATGTGGAAGTTACTCGTGAAGAAAATGATATTCCTATTGCATGAATCATACTGCGGCACGTTTTTAACGTTGGATCCCAAGGGATAGAGTGTGATAGCGCGTTTCTCGTCGTCAGCGTGATGACTGTGCGATACCGATTCACGCTTCAATAGCATCTTCATGATGATAAAATTCAGTCTTCCCTGAGTGTGCTCGCAAATTAAGGGCTAAAGACGCATTGGTAATGCAAATCATTAAATTCAAATTAATAAAATTGTGAATGTAACTTGTAAGGTGACCATGGAAGAAGGTATTGTGTTAATAGACAATACATTTTGATTATTGAATAGAGGATTTTAAACATGGAAAACGCTAACAAACCAACTTTCCAAAATGTGCTGGAATTTGTGCGTATGTTTCGTCGTAAAAATAAAATTCGTCGCGAAATCACGGATAATGAAAAGAAAATTCGTGATAACCAAAAACGTGTTTTGCTGTTAGATAACCTTAGTGAATATATTAAGCCGGGCATGTCTATTGAAGATATCCAAGCTATTATTGCCAATATGCGTAGCGACTATGATGACCGCGTAGACGATTACATCATTAAAAATGCGGAGCTTTCTAAAGAACGCCGTGAAATATCTAAGAAGCTTAAAGAGATGGGTGATTTACCACGTATTGATGTGAAATAAACCCTAAAAAATTCAGTTTTAAGATGCCTCGTTGTGATGTTTTAAACCCAGCGGGGCATTTTTTTATTCTTATAACGAGCATTGAAGAATATGAGGCAAAAAAAAAGCCCCGATATACTATCGAGGCTATTTATTATATGTCTAACTCATTAGACACTAGCTGGTTTTGCCATTTCTGATGTGGCAACATTCGCTGCCACATGACCACCTGCACCTTTAGATTCAAAGGTTGATGGCTCACGTTGATACTCTTTAATTTCAAAGTCGGAAGCCATCACCGCAGGGGCTGGGGCTTTCGTCATTGGTGAGTATGCATGACATTTGTGTAAGCTAAGCGCGTTTGATGTTGAAACAGCATCGACCACTGTTGTTTCAACTACTGTTGCCGTAGCAATCTTCGTTTCAACGACGACATCCGCCACCGCAGGTTCAGAAATCGCTTTGATTTCTTCAACGACAGGTGTTTCAACAATTGTATCAACAACCGTTTGAACAACATCAGTTTTTTCTGTTTCAGTAACGTCAGCAATGACGCTTTCCAGGACAGTATTGCTTTCTACGGCAATGGTCTCAATAGATTCAGCGACAACATGAGTCTCTGTTTCTACTTTTGGTGTCTCAACGACAGTTTCAGTAACGACTGGGGTTTCAATGTGTTCTGATTTCACTTCAACCTGTTCCACCGGCGCTTGAATTGCAGCTGGAGCCTGAACCGTGTTTTGTTGTTCTAGCATTTCTTCATTGGTCATGATAGCCATGCTTTCTTGTTGAGGCTGAACAACAGGGTAACGAATAAATACTTTACCAGACGCTAATTCAGGGGAGGCTACAGCCGCCGCTAAAGGCATTGGTGATTTATTCAGATGACGCTCATCACGGTAACGACGACGACGCTGACCACTCACACGCAGATGGCGTGGTGAACGACGAGAACGACGTGGGATAATGGTGTCTTGTTTCTCATCATCCTGTTGCTCTGAGTTAACCGCCAAATTGTCATCTTCGTTCAACGTGACATTATCGTGTTTTTTCTCAACATTAACGGTTGAAGGAAGTGCCGCCATTGGCGTAGCTGGCATCTCTGCAACAATTGCAGTCTCTGTCGTTTGCTCATTATCAGTCACACGGATTTTTTGTGTTAACTGACGGCGTTGACGACGAGGCGCTACTGGACGCTGCTCTTCTTCATCTTTTTCTACAACGGTATTGTCAACAGCAGCTTGTTGGCTATCTTGTTGAGTTTTCGCTGTTTGTTGTTGGCGTTTCTCATCTTGACGGCGACGACGTTCTGCACGTTGCTCACGGCGTTGTTGATTATCGCGGTTTGCAGTGTCTGTCGTTTGCTCATCAACTTGGTTCGTATTTTTGTTATGACGACCCTTATTGCGATTTGCTGCATCTTCAGATTGCGCATTACGATTATTACGATTTTCGCGGTTATCACGATTTTCGTAATTATCATCGCGGTCACGGCGATTGTTATTACGGCGATCGTTATTACGGCGACGGTCATTATTACGGCGACGATCATTATTGTTTGGGCGCGCTTTTTGCGCTGGTTGTTCAACCACTTTTTCTTCTTCGGCAAATAGACCTTTAAAGAAAGCTGCGATTTTACTGAATAAACCAACGTTAGGTTGCTCGTCTGTTTTTGGACGGGCTGGCGCTTTAGATGGAGACTCTTTTTGTTTCAGTGCAGGCACTTCAACAGGTTCTTGCAGTGCAAATGCTGAAATAGCAGGTTGCTCAGGGGCTTTACGCTCGCTTGTTGGCTCTTCGCCTTGATTCAGCGTTTCCGTTTCATGGTATTGCGCTAAGTTGTAGCTCAGAGTCTGAACTTCTTCACCTTTACGAATACGGATGACATGGAAATGCGGTGTTTGCATCTGATCGTTAGGGACTATCACAACACGAACGTTGCGCTGGCGCCGTTCAATCTCAGTGACAGCTTGGCGTTTTTCGTTTAACAGATACGACGCGATTTGTACGGGAACAATCGCATGCACTTCATGGGTATTTTCTTTCAGTGCTTCTTCTTCAATTAAACGCAGTACAGACAGCGACAGCGATTCATTATCACGGATAGTTCCGGTACCCGAACAGCGTGGGCAGACGTGATGGCTAGATTCACCCAAAGATGGGCTAAGACGCTGGCGAGACATCTCTAACAGACCAAAACGTGAAATACGAGCAATTTGAATACGCGCACGGTCTTGACGAACTGCTTCGCGTAGACGGTTTTCAACTTCACGCTGATGGCGAACTGGGGTCATATCGATAAAGTCGATAACAATTAGACCACCTAAGTCACGTAAGCGTAATTGACGTGCAATCTCATCAGCGGCTTCAAGGTTAGTATTGAATGCGGTTTCTTCGATATCGCCACCACGGGTTGAACGTGAGGAGTTGATATCGATAGCCGTTAAGGCTTCCGTTGTATCGATAACTAACGCACCACCTGAAGGTAAACGGACTTCACGTTGGAACGCTGACTCGATTTGAGATTCAATTTGATAGTGGCTAAACAGTGGAACATCGCCGCTATAATGTTTAATTTTACTTGCAAAATCACCACGACCAATTGCTTCGATATGGTTACGCGCCATTTCAACCACTTTCGGGTTGTCGATCAGAATTTCACCGATATCAGGACGTAAGTAATCGCGGAAAGCACGAACGATAACGTTGCTTTCTTGGTGGATTAAGAATGGAGCAGGGCGGTTTTCTGCTGCTTTTTGAATCGCTTCCCAATGGCGTAAGCGATACAGTAAATCTTGTTGTAGTGATTCTGCTGATTTGCCAACGCCCGCGGTACGAACGATTAATCCCATACCCTCTGGGATTTCTAAGCAAGATAGTGCTTCTTTTAATTCTGTGCGGTCTTCACCTTCGATGCGGCGGGAAATACCACCTGCACGAGGGTTATTAGGCATGAGAACTAAATAACTTCCCGCTAAGCTGATAAATGTGGTTAAGGCAGCACCTTTGTTACCACGTTCTTCTTTATCAACTTGAACAATAACTTCTTGGCCTTCTTTCAGCACATCTTTGATGTTCGGACGACCTTGAGAGTGATAATTGCTTGGGAAGTATTCGCGAGCGATCTCTTTGATAGGCAGGAAACCGTGTCTTTCAGCGCCATAATCAACAAAAGCAGCTTCAAGGCTTGGTTCAATACGGGTAATTTTACCTTTGTAAATGTTGGCTTTTTTTTGCTCATGACCTGGGCTTTCAATATCCAAATCGTAGAGTCGTTGCCCGTCAACAAGGGCAACACGCAACTCTTCCTGTTGAGTTGCGTTGATTAGCATTCTTTTCATGTTGTTACTTACTCATTATTTTTTAAATAATAAAGAGCAGCGAAAGAAAGAGCTACTGTAAACCGATGGCCTCATGATTTTTACAAAGCCGTCTACCTCTCGGCAGTCGTTCGTATAGAGACGCGCAGTATTCGGTGAACCTGATTTTTAGATTAAAAATTCAGCGTTCTTAATCAGGATGCCGTAAATTTCTTAGAAAACGGAGACTCCCAACCCAATAAGCTAAAATTCGTTGCTCGCTAATTTACTTGATCTTGTTAGATGTCTTACGCCATTGCAGCATCGTTACGCCATCAAATAATAAATTCCTACAGTATTACGTCTAACTTGTATTCTACTAGCTAAAAATAATTATAGCTGAAAGTGCAAAAACACCTAAAGCTAACATAGCAAAGCCAATTTTCGTTTTTAAACATCTTGGCAGCGCTTATTATTCCATTGCCAAGTGCATTATAGCAAGCGCAACGTAAGTTATATGGAAATTTTATTAAGAAATTGAGCCGATCATCTAGAAATTGACCAATTTAAAAAAAAACATAAAAAAATTCGTGGAGTCGGTATGATATACCCACGTAAGTGAGACTATTTATTCATCAATTAGAGTTAACGCATTCCCGAATGAAAACAGAAAACCAAGTCCAATTTATTGATATTAGCGATGACGAAGCAGGGCAGCGCATTGATAATTTCTTGCTGAGCAAGTTAAAAGGTGTTCCTAAGAGCATGATTTATCGCATCATCCGTAAAGGTGAAGTGCGTGTCAACAAAGGGCGAATTAAGCCAGAATACAAATTACTGGAAGGGGATCAAGTTCGTGTCCCGCCTGTGCGTGTCGCTGAGCGTGAAACAGCACCAGTTTCAGCAAAATTAGATAAAGTGGCGGCGTTAGCTGATTGTATTCTTTATGAAGACGAATCCATTTTAGTGATCAATAAGCCATCCGGAACCGCAGTGCATGGCGGCAGCGGATTAAGCTTTGGTGTTATTGAAGGATTGCGAGCGTTGCGCCCAGAAGCACGTTTTCTGGAGTTAGTGCATCGCTTAGACCGAGATACATCAGGCATTTTATTGGTGGCTAAAAAGCGCTCGGCATTACGCGCACTTCATGAGCAGCTGCGTTTAAAACAGATGCAGAAAGATTATTTAGCGTTAGTTCGTGGTAACTGGCAGTCGCACACGAAAGTTGTTCAAGCACCATTATTAAAAAATATTTTGCAAAGTGGTGAGCGTATTGTTCGTGTAAGCAGTGAAGGTAAACCTTCTGAAACGCGTTTTAAAGTTGAAGAGCGTTTTGAAAACGCGACGTTGGTAAAAGCGAGTCCAGTGACTGGTCGTACTCATCAAATTCGTGTCCATACGTTACATGCGGGGCATCCAATTGC
Source organism: Providencia sp. PROV033 (assembly GCF_028484855.1). NCBI lineage: Bacteria > Pseudomonadati > Pseudomonadota > Gammaproteobacteria > Enterobacterales > Morganellaceae > Providencia > Providencia sp. PROV033. The sequence continues at coordinate 23,384 of NZ_JAMPSW010000005.1, forward strand.
TTTTGATGATCGTTATGGTGATAAACAGTTTGATAGTCAACTTGCCGATACAGGGTTAAAACGTCTATTCCTGCATGCGTATGCCCTAAAATTTACTCACCCAAAATCTGGGAAAGAAATGCGCGTTGTTGCGCCACTGCATAATGATTTAAATCAGTGTCTCAAAGTGTTGAGAGCTAAAAAAGCACAATAATGGTGTGTAAGCATTAGCTGACATCAACATGTCAGCTAACCTTGTCATCTAGTCTAGGAGTGGATTCACATCATGCTGGCGTAACATTTCCAGCAATAAAATTGTGGGTAAGCCAATTAATGTGTTTGGATCTCGTCCTGATAACTTATCAAATAGGCTAATACCCAACCCTTCCGATTTAAAACTACCTGCACATTGGTACGGTTCATCTTTATGTAAATACTGGGTGATTTCTTCATCCGTTAACTGTCTAAAATAGACATCGAAGGGCTCACACTGAACATTAAATGTACCCGTTGTGCTATCTAATAAGCAAAGCCCAGTATAAAAAGTGACTCGATGACCTGACGCAGCTTTGAGCTGCTTAAACGCATTCTCAAAATTGTGCGGTTTTCCGACGATCTTATCGTCAATGACACAAACTTGGTCAGAGCCGATAATCAGGTGTTGAGGGTATTGTTGAGACAACGCCTTGGCTTTTTCGTGAGATAAACGTATCACTAAAGCTTGAGCCGATTCCTGTAGTATAGGGGTTTCATCAATATTGGGCGCCGCCGCTAGAAAAGGGATGCCTAGCTTTTTCAGCAACGCTTGTCGGTATTCAGAGGTTGATGCCAAAATAATCGATTTCATGATTTTTCTCGAAACTCGTAGCCAAAAGGGTTAACTCATTTTAAACTATATCCGCTTAACCGGCGATTTTTTGGTGAAAAGGCGAGTTTATCCCGCCTTTTTCTTTGACTATAGTTCATTACAAAGTTAATATGCGCGCCTTATGCAAAAGGTAAAATTACCCCTGACTATCGATGCGCAGCGTGCAGCTCAGAAAAACCTCGACTATGTCGGGAGTTACACACCTGAGCAAGTAGCACGAATTGCCGAATCAGTAGTCAGTGTAGATAGTGATGTTGAAAGCAAATTATCATTTAAAATTGATAATCAGCGCTTGACGGTCATAGAGGGGCATTCTGAAGTGGATGTCACCCTACAATGCCAACGTTGCGGAAAAAATTTCAAACATCATGTCTACGTATCGTATTGTTTTAGTCCTGTCGTCAATGACGAAAAGGCCGAAGCATTACCGGAACAGTATGAACCAGTTTATGTAGATGAATTTGGTGAAATAAATTTGCTGGGAATGTTAGAAGATGAAATAATTCTATCCCTACCAGTGGTTCCGGTTCATGATTCTGAACACTGTGAAGTGTCCGAAGCGGACATGGTGTATGGTGAACTACCTCCTGAGGTAGAGAAACCAAATCCATTTGCCGTATTAGCCAGTTTAAAGAAAAGTACTTAAGGAGTAAGGTCAATGGCCGTACAACAGAATAAACCAACTCGTTCAAAACGCGGTATGCGTCGTTCACATGATGCACTGACTGCTACCCTAGTTTCTGTAGATAAAACTTCCGGTGAAACTCACCTGCGTCACCATGTGACTGCAGATGGTTACTACCGTGGCCGTAAGGTTATCAGCAAGTAATTGTTGATACTTTGGCTAGTCTAACCATCGCGTTAGATGCCATGGGCGGGGATGTTGGTCCCCGCGTCACGGTGCCTGCTGCATTGCAGGCACTGGCATCTAATCCAGCATTAAAATTACTGCTTGTCGGTCAACCCGAAGCCATTCATCCTTTGCTTGCACAACAAAGTGCGGAGCAACTTTCGCGTATCGAAATTATCCCAGCTGAAAACGTTATTGCAAGCGATGCTAAGCCATCTCACGCAATTCGCCAAAGTAAAGGGACGTCAATGCGAGTGGCGTTGGAGTTAGTCAAGACAGGTCAAGCTCAAGCTTGCGTGAGCGCAGGTAATACGGGTGCGCTGATGGGATTGGCTAAATTGATGTTAAAATCAATTGAAGGCATTGAACGCCCTGCGTTAATGACTATTCTGCCAAACCAAAAGAAAGGTAAAACCGTTGTCCTCGATTTAGGGGCTAACGTAAATTGCAGCAGTGAAATGCTTGTGCAATTTGCAGTAATGGGCTCAGTGATGGCAGAAGAAGTTGCCAACATCAGTCAACCTAAAGTCGCTTTACTCAATATTGGCGAAGAAGAGAGTAAAGGGGTGGACAATATCCGCGAAGCCGCCGCTTTGTTGAAAGAAACGGCATCAATTAATTACATTGGTTATGTTGAAGGCAATGAATTGCTGACAGGAAAAACGGATGTATTAGTGTGTGACGGCTTCGCAGGTAATGTCTCACTAAAAACAATGGAAGGTGTTATTCGAGTCATTCTTTCATTGTTGAAATCAGCCGGTGAAGAGAACAAAAAAAGCAGTTGGTTTATGCAACTCGCTAAGAAATGGTTAAAAAAACGGCTAATGAAGCGTTTTGGGGATATGAACCCCGACCAGTATAACGGCGCGACTCTGTTAGGATTAAAAGGCATTGTCATCAAAAGTCATGGTGCAGCGAATGAAAGCGCGTTTAAAGCCGCAATTGATCGTGCCGTGCAGGCTATTGAGCGACAAGTTCCTGAAAGAATAACAGCTCGACTTAATATTGTTTTACCCAGGAGTGATCAATAACCTATGTACAGTAAAATATTAGGAACAGGCAGCTATTTGCCATCGCAAGTTCGTACCAATGCTGATCTGGAAAAAATGGTTGATACTTCTGATGAATGGATTGTAACGCGTACTGGTATTAAAGAGAGACGAATTTCAGCTGACGATGAGAATGTGTCCACAATGGGTTTCCAAGCAGCAAAAAATGCATTGGAAATGGCACAAGTCGACAGCAGTGAAATTGGTTTAATTATCGTTGCAACCACTTCCGCGACACACGCATTTCCAAGTGCGGCTTGCCAGATTCAGCAAATGTTGGGAATTAATGACTGTGCGGCATTTGACGTTGCAGCAGCGTGTGCTGGTTTCACCTATGCTATTAGTATTGCTGATCAGTTTATTAAAACGGGCATGACCAAAAAAGCACTGGTGATTGGCGCTGATGCGTTATCAAAAACCTTAGACCCGAATGATCGCGGGACGATTATTCTGTTTGGTGATGCAGCGGGTGCTGTGGTGATTGGTGCATCTGAAGAGCCAGGTATTATTTCTACGCATTTACATGCAGACGGTCGTTATGGTGATTTGCTCTCTTTACCAAATCGCAGTCGCTGTTCAGATGATCAAGCATACTTGTCCATGACAGGTAACGAAGTATTCAAAGTTGCAGTGCGTGAGTTAGCCCACATTGTTGATGAAACATTGGCAAATAACGACATTGCAAAAGAAGAACTTGATTGGTTAGTGCCACATCAAGCAAATTTAAGAATTATTTCTGCGACAGCGAAAAAATTGGATATGACCATGGATAAAGTGGTTGTTACGCTGGATCGTCACGGAAATACTTCTGCAGCATCAGTCCCTACCGCATTAGATGAAGCGGTACGCGATGGTCGCATCCAACGTGGTCAATTAGTGCTATTAGAAGCATTTGGCGGCGGTTTTACTTGGGGCTCTGCACTCGTTCGTTTTTAATTTACTGAGAAAACAGACATGACACAATTTGCTATGGTATTCCCGGGACAGGGTTCCCAGTCTTTAGGAATGTTAGCTGGCTTAGCTGAACAAAATCAGCTGGTTAAAGAGACATTTGCTGAAGCCTCTGAAGCATTGGGTTACGATCTCTGGGCATTAGTCCAAAATGGACCAGAAGAAGAATTAAATAAAACATGGCAGACTCAGCCTGCATTATTAGCAGCGTCTGTTGCTATCTTCCGTGTTTGGCAAGAAAAAAATGGCAAAATGCCCGCTTTAATGGCTGGTCATAGCCTCGGCGAATATTCTGCATTAGTGTGCGCTGGCGTGATTGATTTCAAACAGGCTATCAAATTGGTAGAGCTGCGTGGTCGATTGATGCAAGAAGCTGTTCCAGAAGGGACTGGCGCAATGTATGCAATTATCGGTTTAGATAACGAATCTATCGAGAAGGCATGCCAAGACGCAGCGCAAGGGCAGGTTGTATCCCCTGTCAACTTTAACTCTCCTGGACAAGTGGTTATTGCGGGTGAGAAAGCGGCTGTTGAACGTGCGGGTGCAGCATGTAAAGAAGCGGGTGCCAAACGTGCGTTACCATTATCTGTTAGCGTACCTTCTCATTGTGCATTAATGAAGCCAGCCGCAGATAAATTAGCTGATGCATTAGAAAAAATTGAATTTTGTGAGCCGACCTATCCAGTTATTAATAACGTTGATGTTAAAATGGAGACGTCTGCAAAAAATATCCGTGATGCATTAGTGCGCCAATTGTATAATCCGGTGCGCTGGACTGAAACAGTCGAATTCATGGCAGAACAAGGCATTGAGCAATTGGTTGAAATGGGTCCAGGCAAAGTTCTGACTGGTCTAACCAAGCGAATTGTCTCTAATTTAACTGCCGTTGCAGTCAATGATCCTGTATCATTAGACTCGGCTTTAGAAACTATCTGAGGACGACAATGAGCTTTGAAGGAAAAATTGCACTAGTCACTGGTGCTAGCCGTGGAATCGGTAAAGCGATTGCTTTAACCTTAGCGTCACGCGGCGCGACTGTTATCGGTACTGCAACCAGCGAAAAAGGCGCGGAAGCGATTACTGCCTATTTAGAAGGTAAAGGTAAAGGTAAAGGCTTAGCGTTAAATGTGACAGATCCAGCATCAATTGAAGAAACATTGACCCAGATCCGTGCGGAATTTGGCGAAATCGATATTTTAGTTAATAATGCTGGTATTACGCGTGATAACTTATTGATGCGCATGAAAGATGATGAGTGGCAAGATATTATTGACACTAATCTTTCATCCGTTTACCGTTTGTCTAAATCCGTTTTGCGTGCCATGATGAAAAAACGTTGTGGGCGTATTATTTCTATTGCATCTGTTGTGGGCGTGATGGGAAATGCGGGACAAACAAACTACGCGGCAGCGAAAGCTGGGCTGATCGGTTTTAGTAAATCATTAGCTCGTGAAGTCGCTTCTCGTGGTATCACTGTTAACGTTGTAGCGCCTGGTTTTATCGAAACTGATATGACTAAGGCATTGACAGACGAACAACGTGCAGGCATTTTATCTCAGGTTCCTGCGGATAGACTGGGTGATGCACAAGAAATTGCCAGTGCTGTAGCATTTTTAGCTTCTGACGAAGCTGCTTACATCACAGGTGAAACATTGCATGTCAATGGTGGCATGTACATGATCTAAAGAAATGAGGGAACCATTTGCATTTTTTTGTGTTATCTAATGCAAAATAATGCAAAATAATGGTTTCAACAGCCGGGATTGGGTTGTATCTTTTCCTGTATTTCATAAACTACGAAAACCATCGCGAAAGCGAGTTTTGATAGGAATTTTAATAGTATGAGCACTATCGAAGAACGCGTTAAGAAAATCATCGTTGAACAACTGGGTGTTAAAGAGGAAGAAGTTGTAAATACAGCTTCATTTGTTGATGACTTGGGCGCTGATTCTCTTGACACAGTAGAACTGGTTATGGCTCTGGAAGAAGAGTTCGATTGCGAAATCCCTGACGAAGAAGCTGAAAAGATCACTACAGTACAGGCTGCAATTGACTACGTCAAAGCATCTGAGTAATAGCAGTAAAACTTATCTAGGCGATCATTCGATCGCCTATGTTTCTTATGTAACTAATTCCCTCCTTGGAGGACATACGTGTCTAAGCGTCGTGTAGTCGTAACCGGACTTGGCATGTTATCTCCTGTCGGCAATACAGTTGATTCATCATGGAAAGCTGTTTGTGGCGGACAGAGTGGTATCAGCCTAATTGATCATTTTGATACTACTAACCACGCAACTAAATTTGCAGGCTTAGTAAAAGATTTCAATTACGAAGATTTTGACATCTCTCGCAAAGATGCGAAGAAGATGGACCCATTTATTCAGTATGGTATCGCAGCTGGCTATCAAGCCATCAAAGATTCTGGATTGGAAGTAACAGAAGCCAATGCTACTCGTATCGGTTTAGCGATTGGTTCTGGTATTGGCGGGTTGGGATTAATTCAAGATAACTGTGAATCTATGTTGCACGGTGGTCCTCGTAAAGTTAGCCCATTCTTCGTACCATCAACAATCATCAACATGGCTGCTGGTCACTTAAGCATCATGTATGGTCTCCGTGGTCCAAGCATTTCAATTGCGACAGCTTGTACATCAGGCGTTCATAATATTGGACATGCAGCACGGATGATAGCCTATGGTGATGCGGATGTTATGCTAGCGGGTGGTACTGAAAAAGCAACGACACCATTAGGTGTGGCTGGTTTTGGTGCAGCGCGCGCATTGTCAACGCGTAATGATAACCCACAAGCTGCAAGTCGTCCTTGGGATAAAGACCGTGATGGTTTTGTTCTGGGTGATGGTGCGGGCATCATTATTCTCGAAGAATACGAGCACGCTAAAGCACGCGGCGCGAAAATTTACGCGGAAATCGCAGGCTTTGGTATGAGCAGCGATGCTTACCATATGACGTCACCACCAGAAAATGGTGAAGGCGCTGCATTAGCGATGAAAAATGCGCTAAACGATGCAGGCATAGAACCAACTGATATTGGTTATATTAATGCTCATGGTACATCAACACCTGCAGGAGACTTAGCCGAAGCACAAGCGGTTATGTCTGTCTTTGGTGAAGACACTAAAGTGTTAGTGAGTTCGACAAAATCGATGACGGGCCACCTGTTAGGTGCTGCAGGCGCGGTTGAATCTATCTTCACTATTCTGTCTTTATGTGATCAGATTATTCCGCCAACGATCAACTTAGACAATCCTGATGAAGGTTGTAATCTTGATTTCGTACCGGGTGAAGCACGTAAAGTCGAGAACATGGAATATGCTCTGTGTAACTCATTTGGCTTCGGTGGTACTAACGGTTCATTGATTTTCCGCCGCTATCACGCAGAATAATCAATTATTCGTTGAGTTCCTAAGCTCCAGTATCTTTGGTACTGGGGCTTTATTTTTGCCTTCTTTTTGCAGTACTCCTTGCTTTGGTTTATGATATTAACACTATGTTACTGTCTGATTTATCAGCCTTTATTATAAGAAACAATCATGACTTATTGGGTTAACGGCATTTCTTGTCAGCAAATTGATATTACCGATCGCGCTATCGCCTTTGGTGATGGGTGCTTTACGACTATCCATGGTATGAATCAACAAGCTAAGATGCTAGAACAGCATATTCTTCGTCTACAGCAAGATTCAATGCGACTCAAATTGCCTTCAGTAGATTGGAAGCAATTGACACAGCATATTGAGCAGGTTTGTGAACAACAGACTGATGATGAATTTGTGGTGAAGGTTATGATTAGTCGTGGCGCTGGCGGTCGCGGCTACAGTTCTCAAGGCTTCAAACAGCCAACCATTATGGTAATGGTTTCCCCTTTTCCTAAGCACTATGCCACATTACAGTGCCAAGGCGCAGCTTTGATGCTTAGCCGAATTCCATTAAGTCGCAATCCAGTCTTAGCGGGTATGAAACATTTGAATCGCTTAGAACAAGTATTGATCCGCCAAGAAATAGATGATGCTAAGCTAGATGAAGCGGTCGTGTTAGATACCCATGGCGTGATGGTTGAATGCTGTAGCGCGAATATCTTTTGGCGCATCGGTCGAGATGTTTATACACCCATTCTAGAGCAGTCTGGTGTGAATGGATTAATGAGACAAAAGATCATAGCGAAACTCAAAGATAGCCAGTACCATTTGACCGAAGTTGAACGGTTTCCCGCAATTTTGACACAGTGTGATGAAGTCATTATTTGCAATGCGTTAATGCCTATATTACCGGTGAAAAGTATTCAACTTTCAGAAAATAAAACAGTGAGATACCAATCAAGAGAGCTGTTTGAATATTTATTATTACAGCGACAAATTTAAATCCGATAACAATTTCACTCTTATCGTTTATCGACGAACAATGCATTTAAGTGACCAATAATGAAATTAGCCAAAAAAATAACACTAATTGTTTTTGTCCTTGCGATTATCGGCGCAGTTGTTGTGTACCTGCAATATCGCCAAATCCTTGATTATGCTAAAAAGCCAATCAACATCGTACAAGAAACTATTTTTACAGTACCTGCTGGTACAGGGCGAGTTGCTTTAGAAGGGTTATTAATCAAAGAAAAATTCATTGAAGAAGGTCATCATTTTCAGCTTCTGCTCAAAGCGCGCCCAGAATTGGCGCAGTTCAAAGCAGGGACTTACCGGCTACAGCCAAACATGACGGTAGAGCAATTATTAGCGCTGATCTCAAGTGGTAAAGAAGCGCAATTTAATATTCGTTTTATCGAAGGGAATAAGCTGTCTGATTGGAGCAACATTTTGCGAGATGCGCCTTATCTGGAGCACAAAACGCAAGATGCAACACCGACAGAGCTATACGCTATGTTGGATTTTAAAGAGGGAGACAACCTTGAAGGATGGCTCTATCCAGACACCTATTTATACACTGCGGGTACTAGCGATGTTGAGATATTAAAGCGTGCCTATAAGCGTATGAAATCGATCGTTGAAGACGAGTGGAAAGGTCGTGATAAAGATCTACCCTATAAGAATGCCTATGAAATGTTGATCATGGCATCGATTGTTGAAAAAGAGACAGGGGTGGATAATGAACGAGCGCAAGTGGCTTCTGTCTTTGTCAATCGCTTAAAGAAAAATATGCGCTTACAGACTGATCCAACGGTAATCTATGGGTTAGGTGAGAATTATCGTGGTAAAATTTATCGCAGCGATTTAGATAACTATACTCCGTATAACACCTATAAAATTGATGGTTTACCACCAACACCCATTGCCATGCCGGGGCTTGCTTCGATTAAAGCGGCTGCGCACCCAGCGAAAACAGATTACTTATACTTTGTCGCCGACGGTACTGGCGGACATACTTTTAGTCGTAATCTTAATGATCATAACCGTGCCGTTAAGGTTTACCGACAAATTGAGCAAAAGAATTGATAAACGAAATGAAAAACCAATTTATTGTTATTGAAGGTTTAGAAGGGGCTGGAAAGACAACGGCAATCAACACAGTTGTTGAAACATTAACCCAAGCGGGTGTTCACGATATGGTATTCACGCGTGAACCTGGTGGCACACCACTCGCTGAAAAACTGCGTGAGCTAATTAAGCAAGGTATTGAAGGTGATAAAGTTACAGACAAAGCTGAATTGCTGATGCTGTACGCTGCACGAGTCCAATTGGTCGATACCGTTATTAAACCTGCTCTCGCGGAGGGAAAATGGGTTATTGGCGATAGGCACGATTTATCCTCTCAAGCTTATCAAGGTGGCGGGCGGGAAATTGACCGCCAATTAATGGCGTCACTCAGAGATTTAGTGTTAGGTGGGTTTAAACCTGCATTGACGCTCTATTTAGACCTACCACCCGAATTAGGCTTACAACGAGCACGTTCCCGTGGTGAGTTAGACCGTATTGAGAAAGAATCATTGGCATTTTTTGAACGCACACGGGCCCGCTATTTAGAATTGGCGGCGGCAGATGAATCTATCTTAACCATCGATGCGAGTCAAAATATTGAACAAGTGCAAGCTGATATCCGCAAGACGTTACTTGCATGGTTAGCAAAATAAGGCATTGATAATGAATTGGTATCCATGGCTGAATGAGGCTTATCGTCAATTAATTAGCGCTTACCAAGCGGGGCGTGGGCACCATGCATTATTAATCCATTCCATGAAAGGAAATGGTGCAGACGCTTTAAGTTATGGCATTAGTCGTTGGCTTATTTGTCAAAATAGAGATGGACTGAAAAGCTGTGGCGAATGCCATAGTTGCCGTTTAATGCTGGCAGGCACGCATCCTGACTACCATGTTTTAGAAGTAGAAAAAGGTAAAGCGACAATCAGCGTTGATGCCGTTCGTAAACTCACTGAAACCTTAAGCGGTCATGCACAACAAAGTGGTGCAAAAGTGGTTTCTATTCCAAATGCCCAAGCATTAACAGATGCCGCCGCTAACGCATTGTTAAAGACGTTGGAAGAACCATCAAGTCAAACCTATTTCCTGTTGGGCTGTGAAAAAATTGAAAGCATGTTAGCGACCTTAAGAAGTCGCTGCTTGACCCACTTTTTACCCTCTCCCGATCAGCAAGTCGCGTTATACTGGCTGCAAAAACAGCTGACTGGTTTATCTGTGGATGATGCAATCACTGCATTACGACTATGCCAAGGCGCACCGATTGCTGCATTGCAATTACTTGAGCCGGCGCAATGGCAACGACGTCAACTATTGTGTAGTGAGCTAGAGAGCAGCTTGCAGAACAAGGATTTTTTAAGGCTTTTACCTGCATTGAACACAGACAATGCACCAGAATGCATTAGTTGGTTATTAGGGTTGCTTTCGGATGGGATAAAATTGCAACAAAAAGCAGGTCAGTTCCTTGTTAACCAAGATAAAATTGCTTGTGTTACCGCGCTTGCCACATCGATGAGTAGCTCACAATTATTAGATGTTTATAGCCAGTGGCAGGGCTGTCGTCACCAATTATTAACAGTACCTGCATTAAATCAGGAATTGATTCTGGCTAATCAGTTATTACATTGGGAAGCGTTATTCGCTTCACCCTCAAGATAAAAAGAGTAGATTATGTTTGTTGTTGATTCACACTGCCATCTCGACTGTTTAGATTATGAAAAATTGCATACTAACGTCGATGATGTTATCGCAAAAGCATCCACACGAGATGTCGGCTTTATGTTAGCGGTAGCAACCACGTTACCGGGCTTTGAAAGCATGAAACAGCTAATTGGCAAACACGACAATGTGGCATTTTCTTGTGGCATTCATCCACTCAATTTGGATGAAGGTTATGATTTTGAAAAATTAGCACAGCTAGCGGCAGGTCAAGAAGTTGTCGCGCTCGGCGAAACGGGTTTAGATTATTATTATCAGCAGGAAAATGCAGCGTTGCAGCAAGAGTCATTTCGCCAGCATATTCGCATTGGTCGCCAAGTGAATAAGCCGGTTATTGTGCATACTCGTTCGGCACGGGAAGACACTCTTACCATTTTACGCGAAGAAAAAGTGGATGAGTGTGGTGGCGTATTGCATTGCTTTACGGAAGACCAACAAACCGCGATAGACTTACTCGACTTAGGGATGTATATCTCCTTCTCCGGTATTGTTACGTTCCGTAATGCGGAACAGATCCGTGAAGCTGCACGAGTTGTACCGTTAGATAGAATTTTAGTGGAAACGGACTCGCCTTATTTAGCACCAGTCCCGCATCGCGGCAAAGAAAACCAACCTGCCTATGTGCGTGATGTCGTTGAGTATATGGCTGTGCTCAAAGGAGTGAGCGTCGAGGAAATGGCGGAAATTACGACACAAAACTTCAACCGTTTATTTCATTTACACGTTGGACAATAAATAGATAACTATTGAATTATTAAGGAATTTGTCATGGCAGAAGAGACTATTTTCAGTAAAATTATTCGACGTGAAATTCCGTCTGAGATTGTTTATCAAGACGAACTCGTCACCGCATTTCGTGATATTGCTGCTCAGGCACCCACTCACATTTTAATCATCCCAAACAAGCTGATCCCAACAGTGAATGATGTGACGGTGGATGACGAGCTAGCATTAGGGCGCTTATTTACTGTTGCCGCAAAAATTGCGAAAGAAGAAGGCATTGCCGAAGATGGTTACCGTTTAATCATGAACTGTAATAAACATTCAGGACAAGAAGTTTTTCATATTCATATGCACTTAGTGGGTGGACGTCCATTAGGTCCATTATTGGCTAAGTAACTCATCATGAAACGCGCTGCATTAGTCTTAAAATATGCCACGATACTCAGCTTACTTACCGCTTTTTTAAGTGGCTGTGTTTGGAACAAAAAAACAGGGTTATCGTTTAATGAGCAGCAGCGTGTGGTGATGGAACCCTCCGTGCTAGCGGCAGGAGTGATTGTAGAAAAACCGGTGGTCAAGGTGGGAAACGTAACGGCTACGACGACCATTAATATGAGCAATATTGAAAAAACACCGGTAACTGTGCTGTATCGTATTTTTTGGTACGACGAGCAAGGTTTAAGAGTGGATTCCACGAAAAGTCAGCCTCAGATGATTCCTGCGAATTCGTCAGTAATGCTGAAAGAGGTGACAACATCTCCACTTGCCCGCAATGCTCGTATCTATGTTTTCTTACCTTCAACGGCTGGAGAGTCACAATGAAACGGATCTTATTGGTCGCAGCGGCAGCATTTATTTTGGCTGGTTGTCCATCAGTCCCGCAAGGACCTAAACCGCCTATTGTCCCTGTACAACCGGACGTCACCCCAGGAACACAACCTGAAAAACAACCTGATTTAACACCGCCACCAACCGACACGGTACCTATGCCGCCTAAGCAGCAAACAACGGACTGGGCAAGTGCATTACAACCATTGGTGAATAAAATGGTTGCGGATGATGGTGTTGAAAGTGGCAAAGTATTGTTAGTCGATTCCGTGAAAAATAATACCAGTGGAAGTCTACCTTCACAGGCTGTGACAGCGGCATTAACTAATGAAGTAACGAAAACCAATAAATTCAAGGTCGTCCCCCAAGGTGTTGTCGCTGCCGCGCGTAAAACGTTAGGATTATCGCAGGATGATAGTCTGGTGACGCGTAGTAAAGCAATTGGGTTAGGACGCTATGTTCAAGCACAATATGTGATTTACAGTGTGATGTCCGGCTCAACGAAAGAACGCAGCATTGAAATGCAGTTAATGGAAGTGCAAACCGGTGAGATTGTTTGGTCTGGAAAACAGAGTATTGAGTAATCGTTCCTCTCTGTTTGCATTACTCGGTGAATGCTTCCCAGCTATTTTACCATCATGCTGGGAAGTTTCGTCATTAGCGGGTTTATCCGGTGGTAGTTATTTACTTGAAAGTCAGCCCGTTTCTAGAACCGAGAAAACGTTTTCGACGATCAAATTAATTGCCCGAGCAGAAGGGCAAGCACAGAGTGCTTTGTTTGTTAATCGGCGCAAAGAAGCGCGTATTTTAAAACAACTCAAGCATTTTGCTTACTCGCCTGATGTGATAGGGCGAAACGCTGATTGGTTGTTACTCGAATGGGTTGCAGGCGATCATCCTTGCCACGCACAATTTCTTTCCTCTAAATTTCAATACCAACTGGCAGAGATAGTCGCCAAGCTTCATTGTCAGACGTTATTAAGCTACCGATTACCGTTACGTAATGAGATTGCGCATTATGGCTATCGAATTGATAAAAAAAGAATATCTTCGCGATGGAAACGATTGCATCATCATTTCCTATACGCCCCGATGCCAAACGTTATCAAACTTGCACCTGCACATATGGACATTCATTCAGGGAACGTACTTTGTCAGCAAAAAGTGCCGACGATGTTAGTGGATTGGGAATATGCGGCGAATACGGATATTGGCTTATCATTAGAAACTTATTTTCAATTCAATAGTCTGACGCTAGAGCAACGTGATTATTTCTTGACGCATTATTGCCAAACGTTTGGTGCGTATAAAGATAAACATCATTTGGCTCGTCATTGCCAGCAATGGGAGCCATGGGTTAAATACATGACGCTAATGTGGTATGAAGTGCAGTGGTGTCAGCGTCAACACGCGCAGTTTTTAAATGATTCAGCCCCATTACGAGACTATTTTGGTCTGTAATCGGGCAATAGAAAACATCAGTGAATACACAAGAATTTGTTAAAAATTAATCAAGTGAGGCATGTTATGGGTCCGATAATGCTGGATGTTCAGGGTTATGAGCTGGACAACGAAGAGCGTGAAATTTTAGCTCATCCACTGGTAGGCGGGTTAATTTTATTTACCCGTAACTTCCATGATGCGGCGCAGCTGCGGGAATTAGTTCGCCAAATCCGCGATGCATCAAGACACCGTTTATTGATTGCGGTGGATCAAGAAGGTGGTCGCGTACAGCGTTTTCGTGACGGCTTTACTGCATTACCGTCCGCGCAGGCGTTTGCCGCACTGAATAATCAAATGGATGGTGCTAAATTAGCACAAGAAGCTGGTTGGTTAATGGCAGCAGAAATGATTGCCATGGATATTGATATTAGCTTTGCCCCTGTGTTGGATTTAGGGCATGAAAGTATTGCCATTGGTGAACGTTCATTCCATGCCGATCCTGAAATCGCCATGACGATGGCAGAGCGTTTTATTCGAGGAATGCGCAGCGCAGGCATGAAAACCACCGGTAAGCATTTCCCGGGACATGGCGCGGTTAAAGCGGACTCACACAAAGAAACACCTCGAGATGATCGCTCATTAGAGCAAATTCGTGGCAAAGATATGTCTATTTTTAAAGACTTTATTCAACGTGAATTATTGGACGCTATTATGCCAGCCCATGTGATTTACACTCAAGCGGATGACCGTCCTGCAAGTGGCTCTCCGTTCTGGTTGAAATCCGTGTTACGTGAACAACTTGGTTTCAACGGGGTTATTTTCTCGGATGACTTATCCATGGAAGGGGCTGCTATTATGGGAAGTTACCCAGAGCGAGCAAAAGCGTCATTAAATGCAGGTTGTGACATGATCTTGGTTTGCAACAATCGTGAAGGTGCAGTGAGCGTACTGGATAATTTACCAAAACAAGATGACAGCCGAGCATCTAAGCTTTACCACAGTGGTCGCCAATATACATTAAGTGAGCTGCAATCAGTGGAGCGTTGGAAACAGAGTCATCATCAATTAGTCGATTTACATGAAAAATGGCAAGAGCATCGTAATCGCTAATTAAATTACACTGAAAATAGACCGATGAGAGGATTATCTCATCGGTTTTTTTTTATCTTAAATAGGCTGAATAAGTTACGGGTAACCTCATTTTGGGAAAATAAAGCAAATAAAAAAATAGGTTGCGATATTTGATTAGAAATATTGCAGTAGCATTAAGGATATGTACGAAAATCATACATTAATATCGCGTAATATAACTTTACCTATAGGAATATTTCCTAGAAATAATGTTTTTCAAGCATTAAATTATATTAAAGTATAGGGAATGATAAACATTTTTATGCTGTTAAGACGAGTATATTGCTTAAGAACAGAATGATTGACCGTCGTAGGTATTTAAATTAATTGTTTTAATAATGGGTAAATATTGTTGTTCTAATTGTGCCGAATTTCTCACTTTTTTGTGGAAGATTCTATTAAATATAGAGTGATTAAATTAGCAAAAAAATTGTTTAAATATGGCGTGTTAGTTAATTACGGACAAGCAATAAAGTGATTAATATCACATCAAATGATACCTGATTTGCAAGGCATCTAGTTTGTTGTGATATCGATCGTATTAATTGACACAAAATTACGTTAGCATACTTTTCATTATGAAATTTAATGTCAAACACGCTTTGATGGGTGTGGCTAAATATCGTCCAAATAAATTTGAATTCATGTAAAAACTTAAATTAAATAAGTGTGGTTGGATGAATTATTTCGACTTATAAAATAATTAAAACTTATTCTTACATAGCGAAAAAATTAAGTTTGCTATAAAGAATAGAAGGTGAAACTCAAATTAAATAATTAAAAAATCCTTGCAGTAATTAAAGCTAAATAAATTATTACGTATTGAAAGTAGTAAGGCGTCATAACATCCAATGAATATTGGATGCGGATAGTTATATTCTAATAATCACGACTAGGTTTAATTCAAATGAAAGTCAAAAAAATAGCGTTAATATTGTTTCCATCTTGTTTTGTTGCATTTGGGGCTAATGCAGGCGATTGGGAAAATACCATCATGGAAAACTCATTTGTTGCAGACTCTGAATTAGAGCTTTCTACTCGAAATATGTGGAAATATCTAAAATCAGAAAATCGTTACGATGCCAACGAAAAACGTTACAGAAAGCAAGTGGCGCAAGCTTGGGGGCAAAATATTCAACTAGATTACCAATCTGGATATTTTGCCGACTTTATTGGCTTTGATGCATCCTATTACGGCGCGATCAAACTGGCGGCAAGTAAAGACTTCGCATCCCGAGCCATTTTATATAACGATGACGGTGAGGCTAAAGGCTATAACAAGATAGGTCAGCGTTATGCAAAATTTAAATTGGATTTAGAGCCTGTTAATTTTAACGGTAAAGCAGGTTGGTTTACGTTGAAAAACAAGGGTATTTTTACTAACTCCCAACGTTTGTCATTAAACACTTATAATGGTTACTACACCAATACCGCCATTAGTGATTGGAACTTAGATTTACTGTATCTTGATGGCAAAGTGATGCGTCGAGATAGTCCAAATATTGACAGAATGTATTTCCGTGACGGAAATGGCGTCAGTCACGACATCAATCATGTCGTGACTGGTGGGATTAATTACAATACGAAACCACTTAAAGCGTCTTACTTCATTGGTCAAGCCGATGATGTTTTCCGTCAACAAGGCTTAGAAATCAAATATAAGCTAAACTCGGATATCACATTATCTTCTCAGATTTATGGTCATGAGTATGGTAGCGATGGTAAACGGACATCGACAGACACCAAACGCGGTAAACAAAACTTTGATAAACGTGCATGGCACTATGCGGGTGAAATTGAATGGTGCGTTCCGGAAACACCGTGGACTTTGATGACGGGTATTACACATACGACGGCACATAAAACAAATGGTGTAGGTCAGTTTGCCCGTAACCCAATCGGTAACACACGTGGTCGTTTTAACTCACCAGCTTATGCGGATATCGACTATGTGCGTGATGGCGAAACTATGCTGGCATTAAAAGCCGAATATCAAGTTAACCCTACTTGGTCTGTCGGTGCAAACAGCAACTACAGTGAATTCTCTTATTCTGGCGAACGTTTAAAACAAGGACAAGTGGGCGTATTCACTTACTGGAAACCGACTGAAAATCTGTCTGTTTCATTAAGTGGCGGTATGGGCTGGCACCATCAGCAAGAATCGGATAACTCGACACCAAAACTGTATGACGGTGACTCACGTCGTGCACACTCTTTATCGGGTTCGATGACAACGACCTATCGCTTCAAAATGTAATTAGAGGCAATTAATAAATGAATCATAAAATAAGTTTAGTGACATTGCTGGTTTCAGGTGCCCTGTTAGCAGGTTGTGCCACGAAACAGACTGATACGGTTAAAGTTCAAGTCATTGGTATTAATGATTTCCATGGCGCATTGCAAGCGCCTGGAGATGGCAAACTTGGCGGTATTGAGTCGATTGCGACATTAGTGAAGCAGTTAAAAGCAGAAAATGACAACACGATTATTGTGGGTGCTGGCGATTTAGTGGGCGCAAGCCCATTACTTTCTTCCATGTTCTACGATGAACCAACCATTGAGGCTTTGAGCGCAATTGGCCTTGAGACCAGTGCCGTGGGTAACCACGAATTCGACAAAGGTAAAGTTGAATTACTGAGAAAGCAAAATGGTGGATGCCATCCTACGGCGGGCTGTGTAGGAAAAGAATCCTTTGCGGGGGCTGATTTTAACTATTTAGCCGCTAACGTGATTGTAAAAGAGACAGGTGAAACATTATTCCCATCTTATTACGTGAAACAGTTTGATGGTGTGCCAATGGCATTCATTGGCTTAACGCTGGAAGGAACACCAGCCATTGTTACGCCGAGTGGTACTGCGGGCTTAGAATTTAAAAATGAAGCTGAGACCATTAACCAACAAGTTAAACTACTAAAAGCGCAGGGTATTCGTAGTATTGGTGTCTTGATCCACGAAGGGGCAACTCAACAAGTGGATACCAAAGTGAAAGACATTAACCGTTGCGATAATATCAAAGGGCCAATTGTTGAGATTGTTAAACAGCTTGATGCCGATGTGGATTTTGTCGTGAGTGGACATACACACCAAGCCTATAACTGTGACATCAATGGTAAAAAAGTCATTTCAGCGCAATCGAACGGGACGTTGCTGTCTCAATTGGATATTGAAATTGATAGAAAAACCAAAGACATTGTCAGCATTAATGCGAAAAACATTCCGGTTGAAACCAGCCGTTATGGTAAAGACCCGAAACTAAGCCGTTTTATTCAGAACTACGAGCGCATCTCAAAACCGATTGCAGAGCAAGTGATGGGCACCTTAAGTGCTCCCGCAGATAAAAAATTAGCTGCTGGGGGAGATTCCACTCTGGGTAAAATTATTGCGGATGCACAGTTATATGTCGCAGCCCCCCCAGATGCGGGCGGCGCCCAAATTGCCTTTATGAACAGCGGTGGTATTCGTGCTGATCTCAAAGCAGGGGAGCTGACCTACGGCGATATCTTTACCGTGCAGCCATTCTCAAATGTCGTGGTGACGCAATCTCTAACAGGTGAGCAAATTAAACAAGCGTTAGAACAGCAATGGGATCGTGAACGTCCGCAAGTCATGCCGGTTTCCCACGGTTTTTATTACGAATGGGATGACAGCCGTGCGGTAGGCGATAAAGTGATTGCAGGCTCGATGAAATTAAATGGCAAGCCAATCGATATGAAGAAAAGCTATCGTGTTGCAGCAAATGAATTTTTAGCCACAGGCGGTAGCCGCTTCTCAGCCTTTAAACAAGGTAAAGATCGTATTTATAGCTTGCCAGACAACGAAGCATTGATGAAATACTTCAAAGATAACTCGCCAGTTCAGTTACCAACGGACGAGCGTATTAAAAAACTGAAGTAAAATACCCTCACAAAATACTAGGTTTCAAGCCCGAGAATAACGCCATTCTCGGGCTTTTTTGTTTTAAATCGACATTCCGCTGACTCGTTTCTTTTTTTTCAAAAAATGATTTGACGATTGTGATCGTTGTCATAATAATCAACTAAATTGATTTGCATCAACATTTGGTATGACCAAATGTCCATGCATGATATTCTTCACGACTAAGCAACATAAAAAAGGGTGAATTAGCGTTATTTAAGTTTTTTGTTATTAGAAACCTTAAATAACATTAATATATTTTATATGAGGGGCATATGACCTTAACTCAACCTAAAATCGTTGTTGTTGGCGGTGGTGCTGGTGGCTTAGAACTGGCAACTCGTTTGGGGCGTAAGTTAGGACGCAAAAAACGTGCGGATATCACGCTAATTGACCGTAATCCAAGCCATTTATGGAAACCACTGCTACATGAAGTCGCAACGGGTTCGCTCGATGATGGTGTTGATGCTATTAGCTATTTAGCGCATGCAAGACATAATGCATTTCATTTTCAATTAGGTTCTCTCACGAATATTGACAGAGAAAATAAAAAAGTCGTTCTCGGTGAATTGCGTGATAAAGACGGAGAACTATTAGTCCCGCTACGTGAAATTGATTACGATATTTTAGTGATGGCGTTGGGTAGTGCCTCCAATGATTTTGGTACGCCGGGCGTCAAAGACAACTGTATTTTCCTTGATAGCCCAACCCAAGCACATCGTTTCCATGATGAAATGTTGAACCTGTTCTTGCGTTATTCAGTACGCGATAATGCTGAAGAGAAAGTGAATATCGCGATTGTAGGCGGCGGGGCAACAGGTGTAGAGCTCTCTGCCGAGTTATATAACGCTGTAGAGCAACTCACCAGCTATGGTTTCAAAGGGTTAGATACAGATGCGTTGAATGTGACTTTAGTAGAAGCAGGGGAGCGTATTTTGCCCGCATTGCCTCCACGTATTTCCAGTGCAGCCCATCAAGAACTGAACAAACTTGGCGTGAAAGTATTAACAAAAACCATGGTAACCAGTGCCGATGCGGATGGTTTAAATACCAAAGAAGATGGCAAAATTTATGCGGACTTAATGGTATGGGCAGCGGGGATCAAAGCGCCAGACTTTATGAAAGATATTGCTGGGTTAGAAACTAACCGCATTAACCAATTAGTGGTTAAACCGACACTACAAACTACGCTGGATGAGCACATTTTTGCGATTGGTGATTGCGCATCTTGTGCAAAACCGGAAGGCGGATTTGTTCCACCGAGAGCACAATCTGCTCATCAAATGGCGAGCCTGTGCTATGACAATATCGTGGCATTAATGAAAGATAAGCCATTAAAAAATTATATCTATAAAGACCACGGTTCATTAGTTTCATTATCTCGTTTCAGTACCGTGGGTAGCTTGATGGGGAACTTAATGCGTGGCGATATGATGGTAGAAGGGCGTATTGCGCGTTTTGTCTACATTTCACTGTATCGTATGCACCAGATCGCACTGCATGGCTATATCAAAACAGGCCTTATGATGCTTGTCGGCAGTATTAACCGCATTATTCGACCAAAACTGAAATTACATTAATCGGCGATTATTGATTATTTTCAGTACCGTTATCATAAGAATGCACACGATTATTGGTGAATAATTGTGTGCATTATCTAATCTGAATGAACATATATTAAAATATGTTATTGCGGTTTATCAAAAACGACACATATATTTTAATTACTATCCATTAAACACACACTATAAACGTCGCTAATTAACTCAATGAGTTTGAGTTAAGTGTGATTTAATACAAAAAAACAGCATATTATTAATTAGGATAATGTCACTGTACGCATTCATAGGTAAAATTAATTTTATTTATTAAAAACAAATGGGTAGGTAATTTTCCCCTAATTATGTAATATATTGAAACTGATTTGGTTAATTATTTATGCTTATTCACGGTAAACTTATTACGCGCAAGTAAATAAGATGTAAGTCTTCTATTCAGACAAATCTAAAAAACCATATTTATTGTATGTTATTAATGTAGTTGATAATAGATAGGCTACAATAGCTATCACATTCACTTTTCAATCAAAGGGCAAAGAATGAAGCTAAAAATTAAGTTGTTACTAGCCGCATTTGTTGCCGTTTGCTTAATTGTTATCGGTTATTTCTCTTTTGTTCGCAGTGATGAACTGAAAATTGCGACGGTATTATCTACTGAGCCTATTCGTGCGACGCGAATGATTGAACATGAAAATTGTTCAGTGACGGGGATTTTGGGTTCATTTACGCAAGAGTCGTTATCCCGTTGGCACCCAGCTCAGCGAGAATGTAGAACCATCTTAATGATTCAATCCTTACAAGGTAAATCATTCCCCCCATTTTCCAGTCATGAACCGAGAACTTGCGTCATCACCAAAAGTTTGGAACAAATTATAGTCGGCTATGATGTTATCTACCGTATTGGCGATACGATTGGTAAAGTGAGAATGCCGTATGAACCAACGGTGTTTATTCCTTTAAATGAAAATGGGCAGTTAGATTTAACCATCTCGAGCAACGCTGCGTGTGAAACGTTGCGTGAAGGTACAAAAGATATTTTGCCATTCTATTGTATGAAGCCTAACGATCTACCCAAATCCTATCAACCGTCCACCATACTTGAAGTCAAAATAGGTAAAAATACCTTTGGGTTATTTGAGTAACGTAATGACGAGCCTATTCAAAAAATTACAGAGGTTCTTGGGTGTTACCTCAGCGGACTTGCTACCGTTAAATGAATTAATGCTGAACGCTAAAAGTGGAGATGCGCAAGCACAATACCAAATTGCCACCCTATATGATGTAGGCGAAGGGGTTGAAGAAGATGAGGCAAAAGCGATTGAATGGTATTTGAAAGCGGCTACGCAAGGGCACTCACAAGCGCAATACATGATGGGGATGATGTGTGAAACCAGCGAGCATTTATCGGTTGAGTCTCATCAAGCTTTGGAATGGTTTCTAAAATCGGCGGCGCAAGGTAACAGTGATGCGCTCGGTCATTTAGAGGCAATAGGATACTCCAATAAAAAGTAATCATCTCACCTAAATTACATTCAGACAGTATAAAAAAGCCATCAGATTCAACATGAATTGATGGCTTTTTTGTTGTTCAATATTGAGCCTATGAAGCTAGCTGATGTTCATCAAAATCAGCAACAAGCTGTTTTATAAATGCTAAGCGAGTGGCTCTGTCCGATAAATCATGGAAGAATTTTAATCGAACAGGACCTTCCATACGGAAGGTTTTAGGTTGATTTTGCAGTAAGCTAATCAGGAACATTGGGTCAACTTTATTGCGCTCATTGAATTCAATAAAGCCGCCTTTTTCGTGGGCTTCAATACGCTTCATACCCAGCTTTTGAGCTTGTAAACGAATGCCTGCTGTAGATAGCAAGAATTTACCCGCATCCGGTAATGTCCCAAAACGGTCAATTAATTCAGTCCGGAGTTCATCCAGCTCAGCGTGATCTTTGGCGCTAGCAATGCGTTTATAGAATGAAAGGCGAATATTTACATCATGGATATACTCATCAGGAAGTAGCACTGGCATACGCAATTCCACCTCTGTTTGCTGATGAGTCAGATCTTCAAGTGACGGCTCTCGTCCTTCTTTCAGGGCGTCGACCGCACTTTCCAATAACTCCATGTATAGAGTGAAACCGATCGTGGTCATTTGTCCGCTTTGATCTTCACCTAATAACTCACCTGCACCACGAATTTCCAGATCATGAGTTGCCAATGCAAATCCAGCACCTAAATCTTCAAGAGAGGATATTGCTTCGAGACGTTTTTGCGCATCGGTTGTCATAGCTTTTGGATGTGGTGTGAGCAGGTAGGCGTAAGCTTGGTGGTGGGAACGACCCACACGACCGCGTAATTGGTGTAACTGCGCCAAACCAAAGTGGTCGGCTCGCTCAATAATAATCGTATTGGCGGTTGGGATATCAATACCTGTTTCAATAATTGTTGTGCAGATCAAAACGTTAAAGCGTTGATGGTGAAAATCGGTCATCACACGCTCAAGCTCACGTTCACGCATTTGCCCATGACCGACAACGAATCGTGCTTCAGGCACTAGTGTTTCAAGGCGTGCTTTGGCTTTTTCGATATTTTCGACATCGTTATATAAATAGTAAACCTGACCCCCACGCAGAGTTTCACGTAGAATGGCTTCGCGCACGACTAAATCATCATATTGGCGTACAAAGGTTTTCACGGCTAAACGGCGAGCTGGTGGGGTGGCGATAATCGATAAATCACGCATGCCACTCATTGCCATATTCAAGGTTCGTGGAATTGGCGTTGCAGTTAAGGTGAGAATATCGACATCGGCTCGCATCGCTTTAATACGCTCTTTGTGGCGAACGCCAAATCGGTGCTCTTCGTCCACAACCAGCAAACCGAGATCTTTCCATTGAATATCGCTTTGTAGCAATTTATGAGTGCCAATCAAAATATCTACTTTACCTTCTGCGGCTTCAGCAATAATTTGTTGTTGTTCTTTCGCCGTTTTAAAGCGCGATAACATTTCGATACGCACAGGCCAATTGGCAAATCGGTCACGGAAATTATCGTAATGCTGCTGCGCTAATAATGTGGTGGGAACCAGTACCGCAACTTGCTTATTATTATTGACAGCCAAGAATGCTGCGCGCATCGCCACTTCTGTTTTACCAAAACCAACGTCGCCACAGACTAAGCGATCCATCGCCAACGGTTGGCACATATCACTTAATACCGCGTTAATTGCCATCTCTTGGTCTGGGGTGGTCTCAAATGGGAAGCCTTGGCAAAACTCTTGGTATTGCTCTTTATCATGTTTAAACGCAAATCCGGCTTTGGCAGCACGTTGAGCGTAAATATCCAGAAGTTCAGCGGCCACATCACGCACTTTTTCCGCTGCTTTTTGGCGCGCACGTCCCCAACTATCGCTACCCAGTTTATGCAGCGGTGCATTTTCATCGGCACCTCCTGCATAGCGGCTAATCAAATGCAATGACGAGACGGGCACATACAGTTTATCTTCACCAGCATAGGTAAGAATTAAATATTCTGCAGGAATACCCCCAGCTTCTAGGGTGATTAAACCTTGGTAACGACCAACCCCATGCTCAATATGTACCACGGGCTGACCAGGACGTAATTCCGCAAGGTTGCGAATCAGTGTATCGGTATTGATAGTTCGACGTTGATCACTGCGGCGACGCACCACGCGTTCACCCAGTAAGTCACTTTCACAAATTAAAGCGCGGTGACTTTCGGGCTGGATGAAGCCATGTTCTGCTGCGCCAATGGTGATGGCAAATCGACCTTGAGTTTGGCTGAAGTAATTGCTGATGATGTCAGGACGAATTTTTAGGCGCCCAAGTAGTTCACTGACCGTTTCACGACGACCTTCACTCTCAACAGAAAACACGATAGTGCCATCAAATTGTTCGGTGAATTGTCGCAACTTTTCTAGCGGATTTTTACCTTGTCCTTGCGTGCTAATATCAGGAAGTGGCTGATAATCTAAATTGGTATTAGCGGCTTTTTTAGGCAGTTTTTCCGTAGAAAGCTGAACACGAGGCCAATTTTTTAAGTTTTGATTCAGTTGTTCAACGGTTAACCATAATTCGCTTGGCGGAAGTAATGGGCGCATTGGGTCAACGCCACGGTTTTCATAACGTTGCTGAGCATCTTGTTGGAAGCGTTCAGCGGGTTCTTGTAAGTTTTGTGAAACAAACAGGGTATTGGCAGGTAGATATTCAAACAAAGACGGTAATGGCTCCGCAAAGAACAAGGGTTGCCAATATTCAATACCGCTTGGTAGTGTTTGTTTGCTGACTTGCTGATAAATATGTTCTGGGTCACGGCGAACTTCAAAGCGTTCACGCCATTGACTACGAAAGCGCTCGATAGCGTCTTTATCTGTCGGAAATTCGTGCGCTGGAAGTAAATTGATGGCATTAACTTCTTCTAAGGTACGCTGGGTATCCACGTCAAAGGTGCGCAGGCTGTCAATCTCGTCATCAAAAAAGTCGATACGAAAGGGGAAATCGCTTCCCATCGGGAAAAGGTCAAGCAAAGCCCCGCGAATCGCATATTCACCATGCTCGAGCACTTGTTCTACATGGCGGTATCCCGCTTTATCCAGCTCTTCGCGAAGGTTATCACGCGAGAGCTTATCGCCTTTTGCCATCACTAAAGCATGCCCAGCAAGGAAATCGACAGGGCAGACTTTCTGCATCAAGGTATTGACCGGCAGAATCAACGCCCCTTTTTGCAAGGTTGGTAAGCGGTATAGCGTGGATAAACGGTGAGAAATGATTTCTTGATGCGGCGAAAAATTATCGTAGGGTAGCGTTTCCCAATCAGAGAGGGTTTCGATCGGATATTGGGTAAACTGTTGAAGTTCATCATGAACACGCAATGCATTTTGCATATCACGGGTGACAATGACGACAGGTCCTTGATGGCGCTCGATCATCTCTGCACATTCTAAAGGACCCGCAGCACCGATTAAACAGCCTAAATGGCGGACATCTCCAGCACGACTTGGAAGTTCATAACGATAATTTGACGACATAGAAATATTCAGCTTCTCATAGCTAACTAGTTAATTAATGATTAGTTAGGCAATTAAAAATTAATTAAACGACCCACAGAACTCATTGAGTAGTCTGAAAGTGATCTAAACAAATAGTATTAATAACAAAAAAAACCACAAAAGCGCGGTTGGGTGGTTCCATTCATCTATCGTACCCTTTATTATCCCTGAACACTTCGCTTTGGCAACAGGGACATTACGTTTTCATGCATCAATCTGTCTCACTCTTTATAGGTCTACGCTATATGCGTGGGCGTGCGGTCGATAAATTTGGACGTTTTGTGTCCAGCTTGTCGGCGATTGGCATTACGCTTGGTGTTGCGGCATTGATTACCGTAACGTCCGTGATGAATGGTTTCGAACGTTCGTTACAAGATAGCATACTTGCTTATATGCCACAGGCTATATTGACTTCAAGTACCGGAAATATCGATCCTAATCAACATCCTATTACGGACTTGAAAAATTTACACGGCGTGAAAAAAATCGAGCCGATTGTTCAATCGGAAGTGGTTTTGCAAAGCCGAACGAACGTCGGGGTGGGGATGATGAGCGGAATTCGTTCTGATGAATCCTCATTGCTTCTGGATAAGCTGATCAGCGGCGATCGCCACGATTTAATTGATGGCGAATATAACGTTTTTCTCGGGAATCGACTGGCAGAAACACTCGGTGTGAAACGTGGTGACCAAATCCGTTTAATCATTCCTGGCGTCAGTCAACTCAC
This sequence comes from Providencia sp. PROV033, assembly GCF_028484855.1. NCBI lineage: Bacteria > Pseudomonadati > Pseudomonadota > Gammaproteobacteria > Enterobacterales > Morganellaceae > Providencia > Providencia sp. PROV033. The sequence continues at coordinate 49,635 of NZ_JAMPSW010000005.1, forward strand.
GCCAATGGGACGCATACCAAGCCAACGCTTATTCACGGTTGCGGGCATTTTCCAAACGAATGGGGAAGCAGATACCAGTGAGCTGATCGTCGCTCAACCGGATGCGGCGCGTATGTTGCGTTATCCTGCGGGGAATATTACAGGCTGGCGCTTATACCTAGATGAACCATTACAAGTGGATGTGGCAAGTAAGCAGACGCTGCCAGAAGGCTTAGTTTGGACAGATTGGCGTGAGCGCAAAGGTGAGTTTTTCCAAGCTGTCAGAATGGAAAAAAACATGATGGGGCTATTACTGAGCCTGATTATTGCCGTTGCAGCGTTTAATATTATTACGTCGTTATCGTTATTAGTGATGGAAAAACAAGGCGAAGTCGCGATTTTGAAAACCTTAGGGCTAAAGCGTAGTAAAATTCTGACTATCTTTATGATCCAAGGCGCAGGTGCGGGCATTATTGGTACTTTAATTGGTACTGTTCTGGGCACGCTACTATCGAGCCAATTAAATGTCATTATGCCGTTAATTGGCTTATTACCACGTGGAGTTACACTCCCGATTGTACTCGATTATCCGGGTATTCTAATTATTGCGCTTTGCGCGATGCTGATTTCATTGCTGGCGACGCTTTATCCTTCTTGGCGTGCGGCAGCGGTTCAACCTGCTGAGGCTTTACGATATGAATAACCAACCACTTCTGGTCTGTGAACATTTAAGCAAAATTTATCAAGAAGGCACACTCTCCACAGAAGTGTTAAAAAATGTCAGCTTCACGATGAACGAAGGCGAAACAATGGCTATCGTTGGGAGTTCAGGTTCAGGGAAAAGTACCTTATTACATTTACTGGGTGGGCTAGATACACCGTCTCAAGGTAATGTTATTTTCCGCGGGCAGCATATTAACCAGCTTTCATCGGATGCGCGTGCGGCTATTCGAAATAAAGACTTAGGCTTTATTTATCAGTTTCACCACTTATTACCTGATTTTACTGCATTAGAAAATGTGGCAATGCCGCTGTTAATTGGTGGTGTGGCAAAAGCGACTGCGTTAGCGAAAGCGACTGAAATGTTGACGGCAGTAGGGCTTGGGCATCGCGCAAATCATCGCCCATCAGAGCTATCGGGCGGGGAACGTCAACGAGTGGCCATCGCCCGAGCGCTCGTGAATGACCCTGCATTAGTCTTGGCAGATGAGCCTACGGGTAACCTCGACTTACGTAATGCGGATGCAATTTTTGAATTGCTGGGGGAATTAAACCGCAAGCAAAAAACGGCGTTTTTGGTGGTTACCCACGATATGAAACTTGCAAATCGTTTATCCCGTCGTTTAGAAATGCGTGATGGCCATCTGCAACAGGAAATTACGTTGGGGGCAATGTAATGATTAACATGCCACTGACGCTTTTAGCGGCATTGCGATTTAGCCGAGGACGCCGCAGGACAGGGATGGTGTCTTTGGTGTCGATTGTGTCGACACTGGGCATTGTATTGGGTGTTGCGGTATTAATTATTGGTTTAAGTGCCATGAATGGCTTCGAGCGAGAGCTAAATAACCGAGTTCTCTCCGTGGTACCGCATGGGCAAATTTATGCGGTAGAAGCACCTTATCAAGATTGGGAATTTGCTCAAAATGTCATTCGTAAAACGCCCGGTGTACAAGCGGTTAGCCCTTATGTGAATTTTACGGGGTTACTTGAGCGAGGGGCCAATCTTAAAGCAATTCAGATTATGGGCGTATCCCATGAAACAGAATCGCAAGTGAGTGCGTTACCTGAGTTTATTTTGAATGATGCTTGGCAACACTTTGAGGCGGGGAAACAATCAATTATTTTGGGGCAAGGGGTTGCTAACTCGTTGAATGTGAAAGTAGGGGATTGGGTGACTATCATGATCCCTAATACTGATGACAGCATGAAAATTCAACAACCTAGACGCATTCGTGTTCAAGTCACGGGTATTTTTCGTTTAAGTGGTTTGCTTGACCATCAACTTGCTCTCGTTCCGCTGGCGGATGCTCAGGAATATTTAGGTTATGGTAATGGTATCAGTGGCTTTGAAATTAAAGCTAAAGATCCTTTTGAAGCCGATAAAGTGGTGTATGACGCGGGTCTTAAAACCATGCATCACGTTGTGGTGAAAAGCTGGATTGGCGATTACGGCTATATGTACAATGACATTCAAGTCGTACGTAGCGTCATGTACTTAGCGATGATTTTAGTCATCGGTGTAGCGTGCTTTAACATTGTTTCCACGTTGGTGATGGCAGTGAAAGACAAAAGTAGCGACATCGCTGTATTACGGACATTAGGGGCAAAAGATAGGCAAATTCGTGCGATCTTCCTGTGGTATGGGTTGATTGGTGGATTGATTGGCTCATTAATCGGTATGGTGTTGGGAGTGCTAGTTTCGTTAAATTTGACGACGCTGATTAAAGGATTGGAAGTGATTATCGGTCATCCTATTTTATCCGGAGATGTCTATTTTATTGATTTCTTGCCTTCTGAGCTGCATGTGATGGATGTGGTTTATGTTCTCTTCACGACAGTGATTTTGAGTTTATTGGCAAGTTGGTACCCAGCACGACGTGCCAGTAAATTAGACCCAGCCCGTATTTTAAGCGGGCAGTAATCTATTCGGCGCGGATGATGATATTCGCGCCGCCTTTCATTATTTAGCCATACACTCGAGATAGATCTGCTTGTAGCTACGCGTTTCAATTAAGTCCTCATTAAAACCGTACTTTTCGGCGGTGGACAGTAACTTTATGTACAAGTTGTCTAACTCACTCTCATCATCAGTCATAATCGCAAATTCAGCAAACCAGCCAATGCCCTCTAAGTAGTCAATGGTGATATGGATATCATCTAAAAAGTAGATACTTCGTTGCTTAGCGAGGGTGAGGTAACACTGATAACCTAATGTGGTCAGCATATTTTTGACATGCTGGCAGTCTGCGATATCTATCGCTTTACATTCAGATGAACTGGGTCCTTTGACAATCCACAGTTTAATTCCTGATGGGGTCATCTCTCTGACCGACATACTGATGTTTTGTGTAGCTAACGGGTTATCAGGGTAATCAAAAAAATCATCAACTTCATGATTATTCACTGTAAATACTTCAGCGTTATCCTGGGTAAGTTGCGCCAGAAATGTGTCTGAATTGGGCAATATGAATTTAATTTCGGCTTCATACTTACCGACGAAATGTTCACTCATTCCGCTATCCAAGATGATTTAGGGTGGGAGCATAGTAACATAAAGGGTGATAATGAGACTGAAGATTATGTTAAGCCATATCAAAGAATGGCTAGTTAATGAGGCGCGAAGAAGTGTTCGCGCCTTGCTGTTTTAAATACCAATAATGTCATCAAGGGAAATCGCGTTGGCAATGAGTATATGCCCAGCATAATTAAGGTGGAGATGGTCACCAGAATCATAGACTAAAGCCAATTGTTGAGGTTTTTGAGGGTCGCGAACCCATTGTTCATTATCAATCACAGCATCAAATTCACCGCTGTTACGCATCCATTGATTCACTTCTTGGCGAATGACTTCTTTCTCGGGAGTATAGAAATTTTCTAATCCATATTCTTCTGTAGAACGTAATGGAACGAGCGTGACACCCACTACGCGAATATGATGTTCATGAGCTTGGCGAATTAATTGCCGATACCCTTCGATTAATTCATAGGCAGTCGGTATACAGTTTATTGGGGCGAGGGCTGTTTGCGCGAGCCCAATATCATTTAAGCCGACTTGAACGATACACGTGGTGACGCCCTCCAAGTCAATAACATCGCGATGAAAGCGAGATAATGTACTGATCCCAATGCCATCTTTTAGCAAACGGGACCCCGATTGCCCTGCATTGACTACGGCGGTTTTATGAGAAATGGCACGCTCGGCAAGGAAATCAACCCAGCGATGATAACGATTCATCTCGACGCCGTTACCATCTACCATCGAATCGCCAATCACGACAACCGTTTGATTATGTGTATCGGATTGAGTATCAACGCGTTCTAATAATAAACGCGAACTGATTGGCATACTGTTATTGGGATAGGCTTTATGAACACAGTTGCCTGATGCTAATTGAGCGTAGTGACGAGCATCCCAATGGAAGGTTTCCACGGGAGTGAGCTCAGGAAAGTAGCTGAGCAATATTATCTCGGATAAATCGGCGATGGGATGCGCTATTTCATCACTGTATATCACTTGCCCCGCAGGGATAGTGACCTGAGCTTGACCATTAAACTGAATAGGAGCCGTCCATGACTCTCCTAAAGGGGGTGTCACGGTAATGGCGTTATCTCCTAGAACTAAAGGTTGAGAGCCATAGCGGTTTGAGAAAACAAAACGCAGTTTGTTACCCCCTAACGTGATACGTAATGTTTGGTATAAGGTTTGTTCGCACAATGATGTTGGTATTTCCAGAGAAAATGGAAATGCTTCGTCCGTTGTGGGTTGTGAGGTAGAAAGCCATGTACATACCCATGAATGATGGGCGGATGCATTTAATGGTGACATTGTGCTTTATCCTAGAAATCACGCTTAAAATTAGCGTGTTGATGTTGCTGTAAATGAATCAAAACCACGCATTGCAACATTCACCATGGCCAGTAAATGTGTTTGACTCACTCCATCGCGCGCTTGAATGGAAATGCCATGAAATAGTGTTGCAATATAATGACCTAACGCTTGAGTGTCGGTATTAGAAGGTAAATCACCCGCGATCACGCCATCTTTTAGGCGCTGCATGATAGCCGTAGTACGAGCTTGTCGATAACTGGCTAACCAAGACATGATATTTTCATTTTCACTGGCATAGTTAGTGAGTGAAAGTACCACCATGCAGCCTTGAGGATGCTCTTTCTGGGTATAGGTTTCTACGGCTTGGGTTAACAATTGCTCTATAGCGAAACGGGTATTGGGTTCTTGCAGGGCAGTATCTGCAAAAGCACCTTCTTGATTAAGATAAAGGTCAATAGCTTCACGAAAAAGATTCTCTTTTGAGCCAAATGCGGCATAAATACGTGCAGATGCAATTCCCAGTGCAGACACTAAATCAGACATCGACGTGCCTTCATAGCCCCGCTGCCAAAAGACAAGCTTAGCTTTATTCAATGCCGCGTCACGGTCGAACTCTCTCGGTCTTCCTGCCATAACAATTGCTCCTCTAAGTGATAATGCATTCATACTATCACTTCTTTGTCGAATGACAAATAATTATTGTTTATCGATTGACAAAGAATTGAAAAAACCTTTAACCTATTTATTGTTGATCGACAAACAATTGATGCGACTCGTGAATGAGTGGCTTTTTACTCACATAAAAGTGTATGGAACAAATATGAATTCGGTATTTAAAAAGGTGTTGCTCGTCTCCCTGATGACGCTCTCTTTGCAAGCAACAGCTACGTTAGCAGCAGGAAATCTAACTCAAACAGTCAAAAGTGCTGCGCTTCCAACCATTGAGGCGAATGAAGCCAGCTTTCAACATCACTATGTGAAAGTGAATGGGCATCGCCTTCACTATGTTACCGCAGGGGAAGGGGAGCCGGTCTTATTGATCCCCGGCTGGCCACAAACGTGGTATACATGGCGTTATGTGATGACAGAACTTGCTGCTAATGGTTATACCGCGATTGCTGTCGATCCACTGGGAACAGGGTATTCTGATAAGCCAGACAAGGGCTATGATACGGGCGCTGCCGCAACGACATTGCACGAAATGATGAAACAATTGGGTCATCCTCACTATTCGGTAATAGGGCATGATATTGGCATGTGGGTGGGGTATGCGCTGGCCAGTGATTATCCTGCCGACGTGAAAAAGATAGCCTTAACAGAAGCGGTTATTCCAGGATTAGCGCCAGCACCAACGATTTTTGTGGATCCTGAGGAGAATATTTTCCTCTGGCATTTTATGTTTAACCAAGTGCGAGATTTACCTGAAACGCTGACGGCAGGTAGAGAGCGCGAGTATCTTAACTTTATTTTTGATAATTGGGCTTATCGCCGTGATCGCGTTGCCGCGCAGACGTATATTGATGCGTATGCTTCACCGGGTGGGCTGCGGGCTGGTTTTGCCTATTACCGCGCTATTCCACAGACGATCGAGCAAAATAAACTGCGAGCACAAAAAAAGCTCACTATGCCGGTGTTGGCGATAGGGGCAGATCAGGCAACCCGAGATGCCCCACAACAGACGTTACAAGGGCGGGCGACTCAGTTACAAGGCACGATACTTGGTGAATGTGGTCACTTTGTGACAGAAGAGTGTCCTGAGCAATTAATGAGCCACATTTTGCCATTCTTAAAAAAATAATGGACACACTGTAGGTTAATCAAAAAGGAAGCTAACATTGGCTTCCTTTTCTGTCTATTAGCTGTATTAGTGATTAATACTTGTTTTTTTTGGTCATTTTATCGAGATAGCCCATTACAAACGCCGACAGCACGAAGGTCAGATGTAATATCACGTACCACATAAGTTTATCGTTTTCGACGTTTTTAAGGTTCATGAAAATTTTTAATAAGTGGATTGATGAAATGGCGACAATGGAGGCTGCCACTTTATTTTTCAATGAGGTGGCATCCATCGTGCCAATCCAATTGAGTTTTTCATGATGATCTGACAAGTTTAACTGCGAGACGAAGTTTTCGTAGCCTGAAAACATGACCATCACCAGTAAACCACCAACCAGCGCCATATCAATCAGTGAGAGCAGAGTTAGGATTAAATCTGACTCTGGAATGGCAAAAATATTTGGCAGGATATGAAAAACTTCTTGGAAAAATTTAATGGTTAACGCGAGCAATGTCAGCGATAGCCCTAAATAGATGGGTGCGAGGATCCAACGTGATGCGTACATCATTCTTTCAAAAAACTTTTCCATGCCAATCCTTCAAATTATAAAAATCAAAAATAGAGAGATGATGGGTATTTTAGCGGTTAGGTGTGATGAGGATAAAGTTTTTTGTCATCAAAAAGTGAAAAAAATGTCCTTTTGATAATAAAAAAGTTATTAACTCGAGATTATTGGGATAATTGTTTTACTTTGCTGAGGATGATGAATGCTAGTATGTTACTATTCAAATTATGTATAAATGACATAATTATTGTCATTAGATTTTTTTACTAGAGTTGTATTTCGACAAATTCATTGCAAGGATGAAAGGAAATTTCCGATGTTGCGATTTCGCCGTAGAATGAAAAAAGCAAGTAAAAACAAATGCAAACGCCGTCAGCGACTTCGTAATCGTTCTTACTACATTGATAATAAACTGTTGAGTATGCAAAATATTAACGTGGTTGTATTAACGGGTGCGGGTATTTCTGCGGAGTCAGGAATTCAAACGTTTCGTTCAGCAGATGGTTTGTGGGAAGAGCATCGCGTAGAGGATGTTGCGACACCCGAAGGTTTTGCGCGTGACCCCCAATTAGTTCAGCGTTTTTATAATGAACGTCGTCGCCAGTTACAGCAAGAGGATATTCAGCCAAACGCAGCGCACTATGCATTAGCAAAATTAGAACACGCTCTTGGGGATAGATTTCTGCTCGTTACTCAGAATATTGATAATTTACATGAGCGTGCGGGTAGCAAGCGTGTTGTGCATATGCATGGAGAATTACTCAAAGTGCGTTGTAATTGGTCGAACCAAGTTCTGGAGTGGAAAGGGGATTTATCGGTTGAGGAACGTTGTCACTGTTGCCAATTTCCACAACCTTTACGCCCGCACATCGTGTGGTTTGGGGAGATGCCATTTGAAATGGATAGGATCTACCAAGCATTAGGGGAAGCGAGCCTGTTTATTTCGATAGGCACATCAGGACACGTTTATCCGGCAGCGGGCTTTGTGCATGAAGCGCGTTTGCAAGGGGCTCATACGGTGCAGCTAAACTTAGAACCTAGCCAAGTAGAAAGTGAATTTGAAGAGCGCCATTATGGCTTAGCGAGTAAAGTTGTGAGTGACTATGTGGATGACTTACTTGCAAAACTCAATCACAAATCATGATAATAGTAGGGAGCGATAGCTCCCTACTTGCATGACGATCAAACGTTTTCATCCAGCATGGCTGGCATTGTTATCTCTTTTACACAAGTCGCGTTGCTTGTACTCAGAATAAAACGTACGGCATTCAGCACATCTTGTAATGGGATTAACGTTCCTTCACTATTCGCAATGACTTCATCAATAGGCATCGATAGCGGGAATTCTGTGGCTAGATAGCCTAAGTTCAAAATTGAAATACCGATTTTATCTTGGCGTAAGGTTTCCCTTAACGATTGTACAATCCCTCGCAGTGCATATTTTGTTGCACTAAATGTCACCTCTTTACCATTATGATTATCGAGCCCCCATGTTGAGCCAATTAAAATAATTTTACTATTGCTCCCCAAACGTAAGTTGGGCAATAGCGCCTTTATATTTAATAGGCAGGCGCTGATATTGGTCTGAATCATGGTCAGTAATTCAATATCGCTGGTGGATTCAAAATCATATTCAGCGGTAAAGGCTAATTTTTCCCATATACCCACATTATAAGTAAGCACATCAATGGGCTGTTCCCCTATATGGTTTTTGATAGTCAATGCGGATTGAGAGTCACTCAGATCCGCGGGAAGCCAATGAAATCGTGGGTTTTTAAAGGGCGGCTCAGAGCGGGAAACACCATAAACGGTATCAGTGTAATCAGGTAGAGCTTCAACGAATGCTTTGCCTAATCCTTTGCTTACACCATAAATTAAAAATGTTTTTGTCATTGTGCCTCCATCCAATAAATTATTTTATAGTGGATTTAGTTATATAAGATATCCATTATATAACATAGTACTTAACGCAATGAGTTATCCAGAAATGCAGTAGGAAATGAACTATAAAATTAAATTAATTAGTTATCTTGCTCACTCTTTAGCTGCAAATCTGATTTGAGACAATAATTGTTTCTGTGATCTTTCCCATAATATCCCCATTGATATTTAGGGGGAGGTAGCATGGACAAACTCTTGGAGCGGTTTTTTGAATATACTGCTTTTGATACACAATCAAAACTGAATGCAAAAACAGTACCTAGTAGTACAGGTCAACTAAAATTTGCCCGCGCTTTAGCCAAAGAACTTAATTTACTTGGCTTTGAAAAAGTGACGCTAACTGAGCATGGTTGCTTAACGGCAATGATGCCATCCAATGTGGATTGGGATGTACCGGCAATTGGGTTCATTTCACATTTGGACACCGCCCCTGATTATTCAGGTAAAAATGTGTGTCCGCAAGTTCTTGAAAATTATCGAGGCGGGGATATAGCGTTAGGTATTGGCGATGAAGTTTTATCACCTGTCATGTTCCCTGTATTGCACGAAATGATTGGCAAAACGTTGATCATGACAGACGGTAAAACATTATTAGGCGCGGATGATAAAGCCGGTATCGCGGAAATTATTACCGCGATAGTACGTTTAGAAGGGCAAAATATTCCTCATGGAAAAATTTGTGTCGCCTTTACGCCAGATGAAGAAATTGGTCGCGGCGCACAACATATCGATTTCAAAGAGTTTGATGCTCGTTGGGCATATACCGTCGATGGTGGTGGTGTCGGTGAGCTTGAATTTGAAAACTTCAATGCAGCTAACGTCTCTATCAAAATCGTGGGAAATAATACCCATCCCGGTAATGCGAAAGGTGTGATGGTGAATGCATTGGGTTTGGCGACCCGTATTCACGCTATGCTACCTGTTGAAGAGACGCCTGAAAATACGGAAGGTTATGAAGGTTTTTACCACCTAACATCGATTAAGGGGAATGTAGAAAAAGCCGAAATGAACTACATTATCCGCGATTTTGACTTAGCCAATTTTGAAGCGAGAAAGAAAAATATTATCCGTATCGCAGAAAAAGTGGGTGAAGGCCTGCACCCAAGCTGTTATATCGAGCTGACATTGGATGATAGTTACTACAATATGCATAAAGAAGTGATGAAATATCCACATGTTGTTGAATTAGCTAAACAAGCGATGTTGGACTGTGATATTGAACCTGTCATCAAGCCGATCCGGGGGGGAACGGACGGCGCGCAGCTATCATACCGAGGCTTACCATGCCCGAATATTTTCACGGGTGGCTATAACTTCCATAGTAAACATGAGTTTATTACTCAAGAAGGTATGGAGCAGGCGGTGAGTGTGATTATGCGAATTGCGGAATTAACGGCTATTCATGCAAAGCGTAATACCGAGAAATAGTGTTTGATACATTCTTAATATAAAAAGTGACAATAAAAATGCCCCGATGTGAGGTGATGACATTCGGGGCATTTTGCTATTATTAACGGTTAATTATAGAAATAATTAGTCGTCAAAATACCAATATCCACTGTTAATCAGTGCGGTAATTAATGCGATAAAATTCACATCGTCAAGGGCATCCCCAAGATTTGTATAGCTGACTGCATCGAAACGACACAGGCTGTCTGCGGCTTCATAGCATTTAGTCTCTAAAGACTCACCATTAACAAAGAACTGGTCACCCACGCGAAGTGCTCGTAACCCATTGAGTTTATATAAGGTTTCTTGCTCATCTTTCAGTAGGTTATAGATTTCATTTTGTTCATAAGGCGGCTCTGGCGGCGCTAAGTCTAATTCGTGGCGCGACTGAGAAATAAATTCACCTAACCATTTACGGAATAATTCAGGGTCGTTAATCAGAGACTCCATCATTTCACGTAATTTAATTTGTTCGCCTTGCAGAATTTCAGCCGGGTTATCACGGAAAGAGAGGTCAGGATCACTGTAGCGATAACTGCCTAAATCATTAGAAATTAAATGGTCAGCAAAGCTGCTCATGAGTTCACGCGCATTGGGTGCACGAAAGCCGACAGAAAAGTTTAGGGATGGCTCAATAGCGTAACCTTCATGTGGGAATCCTGGTGGGATATACAGAATATCACCGGGTTCCATTTCTTCATCAATAATGGCATCGAAAGGTTGTACTTGGAGCAAGTCTGGATGTGGACTGTGTTGTTTCATTGGGATTTTTTCCCCAACACGCCAATGGCGACGGCCTTCACCTTGAATAATAAACACATCGTATTGGTCTAAATGAGGACCCACGCCGCCTCCCGGCACTGAGTAGGAAATCATTAAATCGTCCATACGCCAGTCAGAAAGAACGCGGAAAGGTTTCATAAGTTGGGCGCTTGGGTGGTGCCAGTGGTCAACCGCTTGGACCAAAATCGACCAGTTTTCTTCACCTAAATGATCGTAGCTTTCGAAAGGTCCGTGAGCTACCTGCCAGATGCCATCTTTATGGCTGACTAAACGGCTATCCACTTCATCTTCCATCGCTAATCCCGCGAGCTCATCAGGCGAGATAGGATCAATAAAACGCGTAAAACCCTGTTTGATAAGCAGAGGTCGTTTCTGCCAATGACTGTCCAGAAAACTCTGCCAGTCAAGATTCAGTTTATAATCCATCTTATTGTTCCCTAGTTATGACAAATCTTCCTAAATAGTATACCGGAAATGGATTGTAAAACAGGGGTTAGAGGGCGTCAGTTCACAGATTAACTATCTTCAATGACGGCTTGCTGTCTAAATGTGACGGCGACCCTAGCACCGCCTAGTGGGCTATCCGAAATGATGATTTCACCATCGTATTGATCGATGATATCGACCGCAATAGATAACCCTAGACCTTGCCCCGGTCGTAGTGTGTCGGCGCGTTGTCCACGCATAAATATCAGGCTACGCTTGCTTTCAGGAACACCTGGACCATCATCATCCACAAAAATTGTTAGACTATCGTGACCCGCAAGGGCGGTGACTTCCACAAACTCAAGGCAATATTTACAGGCATTTTCCATAATGTTGCCCATCACCTCCATAAAATCATTCGGTTGACCTAACCATGTGATTTCAGGGGAAATGTCTACGGTGATTGAGACACCTTTGTTTTGATACACTTTATGTAGCGCACTGGATAGACTATCTAAGATAGAGGGGACGGACGCAATTTCCCGTAACATGAGGTTCTCATCACCTTGGCTTGAAGCGCGGTGTAGATAGTAACCGACTTGTTGGGAGATTCGACCTATCTGCTCCAGCATGATGGGTTCGGCTTGTTCGATAGTCATCTCTTTGCCGGAGCGTAGCAGCCTTAATGTCGATTGCAGAACCGCTAACGGTGTTTTCAAACTGTGAGTCAGGTCTGACAAGGTTGTGCGATATTTGCTATAACGTTTTCGTTCGTTACTCAACAAAATATTTAAATTGCGGACTAATCCTCTGAGTTCTGCTGGTGGATTTTCATCCAGCGTTTCTCGCTCACCTTTTTCAAGGCTACTAATTTGTGAAATTAATGACTTAATGGGGCGCACACTCCAGTATGCGGCAAGCCACAACAGTGGAATGACCAGCAGGAAGTTGGCGAGTATCACATAACCAAACCAATCCCAGACAACCCCAGTATTTTGCAAATCTTGCGGTAAGGTATCCACAACAACAATGGTGAGCGGTGGCATGGTTTCGGTTTCTAAATATTGATTGACCGAAACTGAGTGAGTTAATGGTTCATCGACATTATCGATATCGTTAAGTCGGCTACTGTAGTCAGGATTATTATTCAGTAATTGACGAGTTTCATCGATATCAGTGTCGATTTCATACAACCCATTTTTTTTGAGCCAATCGAGTTGAATGAGGCGCTCGATGCTGGGAACTTCCCGTTGACGCCATAAAACCTGCCCATTTTTATCATAAATGATAATCAAAGAGGGGTTATTCAGCGTAAAGTTAGGCGGAACTCGGATATCAATTTTACTATCTTGCCACTGGGCAAGGCTGTAAATTAGGTTACTTTGGCTGCGTAATAGGGTATAGGTTGTGCGGTCAAAACTTACCAAATACCCGACGACGGCCACAATTCCATAGGCTAAGGTTAAGGCGAGGATCACGGCTGAGGTCGCGCAAATAAAACGGGCCTGTAAAGAAAGTGGTTTGAACCTAAATTTACGAAATCGCATATCAGTTATTCACATCGAAACGGTAGCCTTGACCCCGGACAGTCACAATAACCTCTTGAGCATGGAACTGCTGGATTTTTTTACGTAAACGCCCCATGAGAACGTCGATAGTATGACTTTCACGTAGCTCAGCATCTGGGTAAAGTTGACGCATTAAAGAGTCTTTACTGACCACTTTACCATTATTACGCAGTAGTGTTTCAATGATGGTGTATTCGAAGGCGGTCAGTTTGACGGATTCGCCGTTGACGGTAAATTCTTTACGAGAGAGGTCGATGACAAAATTTTCAAGCTCTAACACTTGGGATGCCAATCCGCTATTACGGCGCATGAGCGCTTGCATACGGGCAACTAACTCTTCTAATTGGAATGGCTTAGTGACATAGTCATCTGCTCCGCTATTAAGCGCTTGCACTTTTTCTTGCCAACTTTCTCGCGCCGTTAACACTAAAAGCGGAATACTGACATGGTTACTGCGCCAGCGTTTGATCATGGAAAGCCCATCTTCATCAGGAAGACCTAAATCGACAACAGCAATATCAGGATGGCTTTCATTCAAAAAGTAATCAGCTTCTTTTGCGCCTTCAGCTGAATCCACTTGATGACCTAATTCTTTGAGTTGAACGGTTAAATGATGACGAAGTAGGGCGTTATCTTCTACGATAAGAATGCGCATCGGAGAACCTCATATAAAGCATGTAAATAATAATATTATAATTGGTATGGTAAAAAGAGATGGGACAAGGGACAAGATCTTAAGTAAATATAAGGCAAACGGATCGGAAAAATAGTCGAATCTGAAAATATTTGAAAATAAATAAAAAGAACAGAGGACAATAAGCCATCTGTTCTTAATATGATTAATTACTTGATTTCATCAATAAAGCTTACTGCATAACCAATATAGTTTGCCGGTGTCATGGCTTTTAGGCGCTCTTTTTCACTTTCTGGCAGTGCTAAACCATCGATAAATTGCTTCATGCCTTCGGCGGTTACGCGTTTACCTCGAGTGAGCTCTTTCAATTTTTCATATGGTTTTTCAATGCCATAACGACGCATAACAGTTTGAATTGGTTCTGCTAGCACTTCCCAGTTTTGATCTAACTCATCCAGCAAGTGTTGTTCGTTAACTTCTAATTTGTTCAACCCTTTCATCGTGGATTGGTAAGCGATCAGTGCATAGCCCAAACCGACACCTAAGTTACGGAGAACTGTCGAGTCAGTCAGGTCGCGTTGCCAACGGGAAACAGGGAGTTTGCTTGCTAAATGACCTAATACCGCATTGGATAAACCTAAATTACCTTCTGAGTTTTCGAAGTCGATAGGATTCACTTTATGTGGCATGGTGGATGAACCAATTTCACCAGCAATGGTTTTTTGCTTGAAGTGGTTTAACGCAACGTAGCCCCAGATATCACGGTCAAAATCCAGAACGATCGTATTGAAACGCGCAACACAATCAAACAGTTCAGCGATATAGTCGTGTGGTTCGATTTGGGTTGTGAATGGGTTCCATTTAATGCCGAGTGAGGTCACGAAAGTTTCACTAAAATCGTGCCAGTTAACTTCTGGGTAAGCGGCAATGTGTGCGTTGTAGTTACCAACGGCACCATTGATTTTACCTAAAATTTCGACTTGCTCTAACTGGCGATATTGGCGCTCTAAGCGGTAAGCGACGTTTGCAAATTCTTTACCAATAGTTGATGGTGTTGCTGGCTGCCCGTGTGTGCGAGAGAGTAACGGTAACTCACGATATTCGTGAGCCATTGCTTTAACTTTATCGATGATTTGACGCCATTGTGGCAGTAAAACGTCTTCACGAGCAGTTTTCAGCATTAATGCATGGGACAGATTGTTGATGTCTTCTGAAGTACAAGCAAAGTGAATGAACTCAGAAACGGCATGCAGAGCAGGAATATGGGCTACTTTTTCTTTCAGGAAATACTCGACTGCTTTAACGTCGTGGTTGGTTGTACGCTCAATTTCTTTGATACGCATTGCATCATTTTCGCTGAAATTCGCGACGATTTCGTCTAAGTAAGCGATTGCGTCAGCATCAAATGAAGGGACCTCTTTGATTTGAGCGGTTGCCGCCAGTTTTTGCAGCCAGCGAACTTCAACTTGCACACGAAATTTCAGTAAGCCAAACTCACTAAAAATAGTGCGTAAAGCGCTGACTTTATCACCGTAACGGCCGTCAATCGGGGATACAGCGGTCAGTGAGGATAATTCCATTGGTAGCAACTCCAGATTTTATAGGTGAGACAAAATTTGTTTCGCCTGATTAGACAGACGGCTTCGAGAAAACATGAGTTGGAGACGGCTGCCACCAACCTGTTGCCAAAGAACTGCACAGCGAATACCTGCGAGTAATGTGGCTCTAACTTTGGCTTGGACAAGGGTATTTTTCAGGATGTCAGGGGAACCCGTCACTTGAATTCGCGGACCTGCTGGACTGACAACATCCACATAAATACCCGCTAATGCGTTGAAAACACCTTCAGACATTGGCTCAAAATAGCTGGCTTGACGTTCAAGCTGCTCAATTCGCTGACCAAGTTGTTCCATTGCCTTGTCATCTTTACTTAAGCGGCGCTCTAGCGCCATGATGCTGAGCATATAGCGGGTCATCTCCGCAGAGATCCCGCTATTACCCCCCGTTAACATTCCCATTAGGGCGGTTAAACCAGTTTTTAAATTCGCTTCATCATTACCAAATACATCCAACGTGGTGGATGGATTCATGTTAGTCAGGCAATCTACCATGGTTTTACCATCTTGCTCATTATATGAGCCCTCATGGGCTAGCTTTTGTACCATTAGACTTGCTTGACAGATACCCGCTAACGCAAGCGTGATATCGTAATAGTTTTTAGCCACATTTACTCCTGAATACGGGCTTCAATAACGCCGCCACCAAGGCAGACTTCGTCGATATAAAATACCGCAGATTGTCCCGGTGTAACAGCAGCAACCGGATAATCAAAAATCACTTGGATTTTTTCGGCACTCAATGGGGTTATTGTGCAAGGGATATCCGCTTGGCGATAGCGGGTTTTCACCACACAGCGTAATGGCTCAGTCAGAGGTTGTCTATCGACCCAATCTAATTGCTGAGCAATTAAGCCCACAGACATTAAGCGTGGATGTTCATGACCTTGCGCAACAATCAATTGATTGTTTTCAACGTCTTTATCCACCACATACCAAGGTTCCTCAGAACCTTCCTTTGTTCCGCCGATACCTAAACCTTTGCGCTGACCTAATGTGTGATACATCAATCCTTCGTGCTGACCAATAATTTCACCATCAACGGTAACAATCGGACCGGGTTGAGCAGGGAGGTAGCGACCAAGGAAATCACGGAATTTACGCTCGCCAATAAAACAAATCCCCGTAGAATCCTTTTTCTTCGCGGTGATGAGACCGATTTCTTCCGCAATACGGCGAACTTCTGGTTTTTCTAATTCCCCAACAGGGAATAAACTTTTTGCAACCTGTTCGTGGCTGAGCGTGTATAAGAAGTAGCTTTGGTCTTTATTGTTGTCTAATCCGCGTAACAACTGGCTTTTGCCATCAACATCACGGCGACGAACGTAGTGACCTGTTGCAATGTAATCTGCACCAAGATCGTCTGCGGCAAATTCTAAGAAAGCTTTAAATTTGATCTCTTTGTTACACAAGATATCCGGATTTGGGGTGCGTCCTGCTTTGTATTCTTCTAAGAAATGTTCGAATACGTTATCCCAATACTCGGCGGCAAAGTTGATGGTGTGAAGCTCAATACCTAGTTTGTCACAGACAGCTTGAGCATCGGCGAGGTCTGTTGCCGCAGAGCAATATTCCTCATCATCATCTTCTTCCCAGTTCTTCATAAACAGCCCGATAACCTGATACCCTTGCTGCTGGAGCAAGTAGGCGGAAACGGAGGAGTCAACACCACCGGACATACCGACGATGACTTTAATTTGGCTGTTATCTGATTTGGTACTGTTATCTGACATGGGAAATAGTCTCAATGCGGAAAAATCAAGCCCCATACTTTAGCACGTTGCCCCCTTATTGCACCAGCGTTAGGAAAATAATGTTACTCGTAATGATGACCAAAGGCGGCTAAAACGCTTACAGGGTGACTGATGCCTTCTTGGAAACAGCGCAAACTTTGGGCAACTAACGGTGAGCGAAGACATTTGCTGGTTAGAATTTCATCGGCAGTGACCCAGTGACAAGCGCTGATATCGTCATCATGAGGATGAGTTTCACAAGGGGCATCGAGTTCGAGAGAAAATAAGAAACGAATAAATTGCGTAT
The DNA here is from genome assembly GCF_028484855.1 of Providencia sp. PROV033. Classification (NCBI taxonomy): domain Bacteria; kingdom Pseudomonadati; phylum Pseudomonadota; class Gammaproteobacteria; order Enterobacterales; family Morganellaceae; genus Providencia; species Providencia sp. PROV033. The sequence continues at coordinate 66,968 of NZ_JAMPSW010000005.1, forward strand.
TGTCGGGGGCAATCCACTGATGAATTTTGATTAATTTTTGAGGTTCGCCTACGATACCTGTCTCTTCATAAAGTTCACGCGCAGCCGCTTGCAGTAGTGTTTCATTAGCCTCAAGGTGCCCTGCGGGTTGGTTCCAGGTTGGCTTATTATTGACCCATTCTTCTACCACTAAAAAACGATCTTGAGCATGAACAAGGGTAGCAACAGTAACATTTGGTTTAAACAACAGTGACCTCCTTCCATTCGCCTGAAGATAAGTTATTGAGTGTAAAACTTCCCATGGAATAACGTATTAATCGTAGTGTAGGAAAGCCAATATTGGCAGTCATCCGGCGAACTTGCCGATTCCGTCCTTCATAAAGCGTGATCTTCAACCAACTCGTTGGAATGTTTTTACGCTCACGAATCGGGGGGGTTCTGATCCACAGCCACTCCGGTTCATCGACTCGCTCAATCCCTGCTGGTAAGGTGGGACCATCATTGAGTGTTAATCCTTGACGGAATTTTGCGAGAGCGGTTTCATCGGGAACGCCTTCTACTTGAGCATAGTAGACTTTCCCTGTTTTTTTCTGTGGTTGGGTAAGTTCTGCTTGTAATTTTCCATCATTCGTAAGCACTAACAGACCTTCACTGTCCCTATCTAGGCGTCCGGCAGCATACACATCAGACACAGGAATATAATTTTTTAACGTTTCACGACCTTGCTCATCAGTAAACTGAGGCAGCACATCAAAAGGCTTATTAAAAATAATCACTTTCCGCGGCTGAGAGGCGCGCACAGATGTCTTCGTTGCAAGTGAACGACGTCGTTTGGAATGCGAAGTTAAGTGTTTGGTGCGGCTGCGATTAGGTGTATTCATCGTACTGTATTGAGAGTCATTCATGTCATGTGCAATAGGATAACGATATTTTGATAATAAAGTAAGACTGCACCGTTGAAGAGTGAATCAAGCAGTGTAATGAGGTTGATCCGTTTTTTAACATTTCAATGATTCATTTGTTTCATTAATAAACAGTTTATAAATCTTAAGTTACCGTAGCATTTGATTATTTATTTTAATCAATTTTGATTAAATTTAGGTTATGAAAAATTCATTCGAAATCATTGTGATGCTGACTTTACTTCATTAAAACCATTAAATGCTAATAATTTAATTAAACCTATTAAATCATAGAGATAATATGGCTATATATTAATTTCTGTGAGCAGTACGAATGTTTAAATGAGATATTTTAGATAAACTACGGAATATAGCGATTAAACGCTTACGGAGGGATTTGACTGAGTTTTTAACTTTTTCAAGAATTAATAATCTTTTTCAATGGATTGATTTTGTTAAGTTTATTTTGATTGTGTCGAGTGTCTGGGCACATAAAAAATGCGTTAAATGCGATCTGTATAAAAGCTTAGTTTAGTAATCATTGGCGTTCGACGCAGATTGCAGTAGTATTGACAGGTCTCTTACAAAAAATTAACAAGCAAAATACGCAAGTGAAGGAGAGGTTAATGGATAGCAAAGTAGTAGTTCCGGCAGAAGGCGCTAAAATTACCATTGATGCAAAAGGCAAATTACACGTTCCGAATAACCCAATTATCCCTTTCATCGAAGGTGACGGTATTGGGGTTGATGTTACTCCTGCAATGCTGAAAGTTGTTGATGCAGCAGTAAAAAAAGCCTATAACGGCGAGCGTAAAATTTCTTGGATGGAAATTTATACGGGTGAAAAATCCACACAGTTATACGGTAAAGACGTCTGGTTACCACAAGAAACTCTCGATTTAATCCGCGACTATCGCGTTTCTATTAAAGGTCCATTAACCACACCAGTTGGTGGCGGTATTCGTTCCCTCAACGTTGCTCTTCGTCAACAGCTTGATTTATATATCTGCTTACGTCCTGTACGTTACTACAAAGGCACGCCAAGCCCAGTTAAACAACCTGAACTCACTGACATGGTTATTTTCCGCGAAAACTCGGAAGATATTTATGCTGGTATTGAGTGGAAAGCTGGTAGTGCAGAAGCAGATAAAGTGATTAAATTCCTGCAAAATGAAATGGGTGTAACGAAAATTCGTTTCCCTCAAAATTGCGGTATCGGTATTAAGCCATGTTCTGAAGAAGGGACTAAACGTTTAGTTCGCGCTGCGATTGAATATGCTATTGATAATAACCGTGACTCAGTGACTTTAGTTCATAAAGGCAACATTATGAAATTCACTGAAGGTGCATTTAAAGATTGGGGTTACCAGTTAGCACAAGAAGAATTTGGCGGTGAATTAATCGATGGCGGTCCATGGGTTAAAATTAAAAATCCAAAAACAGGCAAAGATATCATTGTTAAAGATGTTATCGCAGATGCATTCTTACAGCAGATCCTGTTACGTCCAGCAGAGTATGATGTTATTGCGTGTATGAACCTGAACGGTGACTATATTTCTGATGCATTAGCCGCACAAGTTGGCGGTATCGGTATTGCACCAGGTGCAAACATCGGTTCTGAATGCGCACTATTCGAAGCAACTCACGGTACTGCACCTAAATATGCAGGCCAAGACAAAGTGAACCCAGGTTCTATCATCCTGTCCGCAGAGATGATGCTGCGCCACATGGGTTGGGTTGAAGCGGCTGACTTAATCGTTAAAGGTATGGAAGGCGCAATCGCGGCTAAGACTGTAACTTACGATTTCGAACGTCAGTTAGAAGGCGCTAAATTACTGAAATGTAGCGAATTCGGCGACGCAATCATTAAACACATGTAATTTATTACGTGGTGTGAATAATAACGGGAACTTAACGGTTCCCGTTTTTTA
>NZ_JAMPSW010000006.1:0-67377 GCF_028484855.1 Providencia sp. PROV033
AATTTTAAAATCATCTAATAAGTATATATATCTAACACCCTTTAAAATGGTTTATCTAGCGCATTTTACTTACTCTGCATTTTCAATTTAGTGAGAATGAAAATAGAGGGGATTTATGCAACTAAACCACCGTGATAGCTTGATTTTCCGTGATAATTACTTGAATAAAGACAGTTGGATTGCGGCGAATAAAATCATGGCAAAGAAGATTTTGACGGAATTTACTCACGAAGGAATTATCACGCCGATACTCGTTAATGATGATAATTATGTGCTTAATATTGATAGCCAACAGGTTCGATATCATTTTAAAGCGAAGCCGTATCTCTTAGAGCATTTAGATATTTGTCTCGATTCCATTAAAAAATATAAACAAGAACAAGAAGTTCCTATTGATGCCTTAGAACTGTTCATTGAATTATTTGAGTTTTTAGAGGTAGATAAATCGCTACTACCCATACATGTTGATGAAATGATCTCGACATTAAACAGTTGGGCCTATAAGCGAACTGCGGATCGCCTTAACGCCGAAGCACTAATACATGCCGATTATCAATTAATAGAATCTACGATGGATGAAGGGCATCCCGTTTTAGTCGCCAATAAAGGGTGCAATGGGTTTGATTTCATTGATTCTCTTAAATATTCCCCAGAATGTGGCGCTCAACAACATGTTGTGTGGATTGCGGTTTATAAAGAGAAAGCTACGTTCAGTGCAATTTCCTCATTAAATTACCAAGATTTAATCCATTCAGAGCTCTCTAAAGAGGAAATTAGTCATTTCAATGAAGTACTTCAACAGAATGAGGTGTTGAACGAAGATTACTACTGGATGCCAGTGCATCAGTGGCAGTGGCGTGAAAAGGTCTTAATTCGATTTGCAGCTGATATTGCTCGTAAAAAAATTATTTACTTAGGAATAAGTTCTGATTCTTATAAGGCCCAGCAATCGATTCGAACACTGTTCAATATCAGTCAGCCAAATAAGCGTTATATCAAGCTAGCCATCTCGATTTTTAATTCCGGATTTATGCGCGGGCTTTCCCCCTATGCAATGAAAACGGCACCGGCAGTTAATGAAAGTCTCGATAACATATTTTCACAAGATGCTTATTTGATTGATAAAAATTTCAAACTACTGAAAGAAGTTGCCGCAATAGGATACCGTGACACTTTGTTTGAAAGGGTCATCACTGAGGAATCACCTCAAAAACATATGTTGTCCGCACTGTGGCGAGAAAATCCATATGATAAAATCGATAAAAATCAGCGATTAATGACCATGGCGTCATTACTCCATATTGATAACCACGGTACATCTTTCCTTATTGAATTAATCAAAGCATCCGGTCTGTCTGGGCGAGAATGGATACGTGAGTATTTAAAACGCTATTTATCGCCGCTATTGCATCTCTTCTACGCTTACGATGTTGTATTTATGCCTCATGGTGAAAACGTTATTTTGATTATTGAAGAGGACAAACCTGCCGGCATTTTCATGAAGGACATTGCGGAAGAGGTCGGTATTTTAAACCATGAAGGTGAGTTACCTGAGGCACTAGTTGAACGCGCTTACACTATGTTAGACAGTGAGAAAATTGAACACTTTTGGACGGAATCATTCGACTATTTCTTCCGCTATATGGCTGTTATTTTAGATAAAAACCAATGCTTAGATGAGGATGATTTCTGGCGATTGGTTGCGGATAATATTCATGAATATCAGGAAGAGCACCCTGAATTACACGAGAAGTATGTGCGGTTAAATCTGTTTGAACCAGCATTTAAACAAACATGCTTGAATCAACAAAAAGTACTGCATGGTCCTGAATGTATGTCGCTTATCGAAATCAAAACCAATAAGCATCTTAATAGAATGATATCTAATCCATTATTTTTATTTAAAAAATAGTTAATATAAGAAAAGGATACTCACGTTTGAGTATCCTTCAGCGACTTAATTATTTAACTTTGCGAATTAAAATTGCTGCCAAGAATGGGCTAATAGCAAACAGAGCAAATAGCCATACAGAGGCTTGTTGAGCTCCGACTAACCCTCCAGGGCTAATCAACCCGCTATTATTGACCACCACACCCACTAATGCTGCGGATAATGCGGTCGCATATAATTGAATAGTGATAACAGAGGAAGAGGCGAGGTTTTCTTCTCCTTTTGGCGCAGCCTTAAATACCCGCAGTACCAAATGTGGCCAACATACGCCAATGCCTAAACCAACCCCCATCATGGCGAGTAAATAGAGAGCGAACAGCAGCATAGAGTCCACTAATGCTAAATTGGGTGTCAGTATCGCTAAAATAACCAATGATAGAAATATGATGACCGGACCCATCTTGAGAATACGCAGGACAATAGCGCCCGTTTTATTGGCGCTCAGTAATGCGCCCACCGTCCAACCCGCCGCCATGACTGCGGTTAAATACCCCGCCATCAAAGGCGAAAACTGGTGAATGGTTTGCAAGAAATAAGGCACATAAATTTCTGTGGTCATTCCTCCCACTAGCAGGCACATCGTCAGGAAGATCATCCCAAGTTGAGTTTTCAGGGAGTAAGCACCAGTGGGGAGTAAACGCTTTCCATTTTTTCCATCAATGAACGCAATGGTGATAAGCAAGGCAATACCGATGAGTAAGCCAACAAGATTGCTGAGTAAGCTTTCTGATAAGCTACCGATTGAGATGGCAAGCACGGAAATAACCAAGAGTGAAATAGCTAAAACTGGAATTTTATTTGACTGTGGTTGTTGATTTTTTTTTCTAGGTAGTTGATTGATAACAATGATTGCCAGTAAAACAGCGACGGGCAGTAAAGCCCAAAAAGCCCAGCGCCAATGACCGCCCTGCGCGAAAATTCCGCCAATGGCGGGACCACAAAGTGTCGCGATCCCCCACATACCGGAAATGACCCCCATGGCACGAGACCACAAGTTTGGCGTAAAGACAATCCGGATCAGCGCATAGCTAAGTGCGAACAACATTCCACCGCCCAGTCCTTGCAAGGCGCGCCCCCCTAATAACGTCAGCATTGAAGGTGATAATGCACACCAAATAGAACCGAAGGAAAATAGCGCTAGGGCAAAGAGATAAGCCCATTTAGGTCCCAAACTGTCCAGAACTTTACTGGATAAGGCTGAGCCAATAATGGAAGTCGCCACAAATAACGTGGTGTTCCATGCATAGTATTCAAGACCACCAATATCGTTGACGACGCTTGGTAGGATAGTGGTGACGATATAAATATTAATGGCATGTAATGCAACGCCACCTGTGAGAGCAATGGTTAATAATGCATTGGTACCGCTGAGTAAATCGGCCCATTTTCCTTGTTGTTCGGTGCCTGTTTCATTGAGTTGAGTGACAGTTTTATTGCTCATACACAGACCTGCTGGACGAAAGAGTGAATAAAGAGGTATTATCCAAGTATTAACTTGGATAATAAAATCACACCATGAATAAAGCAAGTAATTACTTTGATAATCTAAATCTGACTCAGGCGGTGGATAAGGTGCTGTTTTGCATTAAAACGAAAGGACCTATTTCCACCTCCGTCATTGCAGATGATCTGAATTTAACGGGGGAAGCGGCTCGCCAGCATGTCCAAAAGTTGACGTCATTAGGGCTAGTAGAGGGAGTTCAATGTACGGCTCAGTCAGGTGCGGGTCGTCCTCGACAAAATTGGGTATTAACAGAATTGGGGCATCAGCGTTTTCCTGATACTCATGCTCAGCTCGCCTTGCAGTTAATAGATTCAGTAAAAACTATTTTTGGTGAGTCAGGGCTAGAAAAACTGATTGAGCAGCGAGAAGCGGAGAGTCGCAGTAAATATTTAGCACGTTGCCAAGGGTTACCATTAGAGAAATGCTTAACGGCATTAGCTGAGGTGCGTAGCGAAGAAGGTTATATGGCAAAAGTTGAGCATGATGAGGATGGCTGGCTGTTTATTGAAAACCATTGCCCTATCTGCGCAGCGGCGACCGCGTGTCAAAATTTTTGCCGCTCCGAGCTTGCATTATTCCGTGAAGTATTAGGGGAAAGCGTCCATGTTGAGCGGGAACAATATCTACTAGATGGCGCGGGGCGTTGTGTATATCGAGTTACTTTGGCGCGCCCTTCGGAGAATTAGCAGATTGCGCTATTTTCGATTTTTTATTGGCTATCCACGCATAGGCAATCCCTGCAATCGCACCTGCAATATGGGATTCCGTGGAAATTTTTTGATGAACGGGCAATAGTCCGCTTGCCATTGCACCGAAATAGAACAGCACCAACAGGGCGATGACGATGTCTAGCCATTTTCGGCGAAAAAAGCCTTGGGCAATTAACAAACCCCATAGCCCAAAAATCCAGCCACTAGCGCCAATGTGCAGTGCATTTCTGCCGATAAGCCAAACGATGGCACCGCCAATCACAATGATGAAGGCGCTGGCATAAGCGTATTTCCGGATGGAATCGTGTAGGAGTAAAGCACTTAAAATCAGTAATGGGGGCAAATTACTGAGAAGATGAGCCCAATCGCCATGGATCAGTGGGGCAAAAATAATCCCCACCAGCCCATGGGTTGTCCTCGGCTGGATGCCGAAACTGACAAGTGAATAGCCACTTAAGCTATTGACGATTTGAATCGCTATCAGTAAACCCGCAAGAGTAATAAGCAGTTTAATGCGCGGGCTTAACCAAGTTTTCATTATCGATGTCCAAGAGATTGTACACTTTCAACCAATTGAGCGAGTTGGGTTACTACGCGATCGCCCACATCGGCATTATCACCGCCTAATGCTTTGTTTCGCAAGAAATCTTTCTTGATTTTTTGCCAGCGAGCGGAGTTTTCTTTGCTGAGTCTACCGCGTAACTCTGCCAGTTTGAGTAAGTTTTCTTCCGCACCCGTCGTCAGTAACTGTGCTTCACCGAGATAATGGTCATCCAACAATCTTTCCAGTTCATCATCATTCATGACCGACGAAACTTTTTCACTGAGTTTATTCATATTCCGGTAACTACCTTGTAGGCGGAATGCGGGTTCAGTTCGATATTTATCAGACTGTGCAGCGCTAGCAATGTATTGTTGATTCACTTTCAGCACGACATCACGCAAGCTTAGCAAGCGGGAAATAACGGCGGTTATTTCATTAATTTCGGCATCGGAGTAGGGGTAGCTGAGCGCATTGGTAGAAACGGATTTACCCATGGCTTTATCCACCAATAAGTATAGGTCGTTTAAATCACGCAGCGCCAGTGGTGCTAATACAGGATTGGATGTCAGGCTGTTTTCAATATAGCTCAGTGCAAAAGCATCATCCATGCCGCCTAATACCTCGCCGAGGTTATAAATATCTGCACGGTTAGCCAGCATATCTGGGATTCTGAATACTTCGCCAGATTCGGTATATGGGTTACCAGCCATCACGACGCAGAATTTTTTCCCACGCATATCGTAGGTTTTGGTTTTATCTTTCCATACCCCTTCAATGCGGCGGGTTCCATCACACAGGGAGATAAATTTCTGTAAGAATTCAGGGTGAGTGTGCTGAATGTCATCCACATACAGCATCACGTTATTACCCATTTCGAGGGCAAGATTGAGCTTTTCTAACTCTTGTCGAGCGGTGGCATTGGGGGCTTGCTCTGGGTCGAGAGACAGCACATCGTGTCCAAGGGCGGGACCATTAATTTTCATAAAGATCAGGCCAAGGCGGTCAGCCGCGTACTCCATTAAGGTCGTTTTACCGTAGCCCGGCGGGGAGATCATCAGCAATAGCCCCATTAAATCGGTACGTTTATTTTCGCCAAGGGCGCCAATCTGCTTAGCCATGTTGTCGCCAATGATCGGCAGATACACATCATTGATAAGTTTATTACGCACAAATGAGCTGAGTGGTTTCGCTTTGAACTCATGGAGTTTTAGGCGGCTGCGTTCTTCACTGACAATACGTTGGCGCAAAGCTTGGTATTGACGAAATGCAGGAATGAATTGCTTACGCTGTTCGCGCATTCGGCTGAAATAGTCATCCAAACTTAGCGAGAGAGTTTGGTTATGGATAGTGGGGTGATCGCCTAGTAGCCCACTGACTTTAAAGTATAAATCGGCTTCGCTATAACGTGCGGATGCCATTTTATCTAAGATAATAATCGCAATCGCACCTGGAATATAAGGGCGTAGGTGGGCAAACTCCTCGATAGAACATAACCCTTGCAGCCAATTTTGCAGTAATGCCCAGCGTGGGGCATAACGTGTACCAAGGTTTTGTTGTGAACGGTTAAAATCCAACCACATATGCGCGTCTTCTAAACGTGTTTGCAGTGCACTCACTAAGTCTCGCGCATACTTGCTGTATATCAGCTCAATTGGCGTTCTGGCTAAGGCAAAGCTCAGATATTCTGCGGCTTGAGCTTGCTGGTGAAGTTGGCAATCAATGGGGTTATCTTGCAAGAATAAGCTGATATCTGCTTCGATCTCTGCTTGAAGGTCGAGAAGTGCGTCATCGTTATTGAATAATTGACGAATGTTCATCGCGGTTCTTGCTCGCTCAGGCCACTGAGCAGGGTATTCCTGATTTTGGATATGCTGCCAAAAAATGGCGGCAATAGCGCGAGCGGTTGGATTGAAACGCAGTAAATCAGCACTTTCACCGATAGGGATCAGCTTTTTCAAGATAGCAATGGCATCGTGGTCATGGATCCCTTTTTCGTAGCCTTCTTTATAGCGCGGGGCGGCGAAATCACGAACCAATTTATCCATTTTCTCGGGGACAGAAAGGGCACTCTTTAGGGTGTCATAATCTAAACCATCTTGGCGTTTTGCGGCCGCATAGATGATGGAATAAGCGAGGTATTCTGCGCGATAAACGGTGTCGGATTCAGACTCAAGGTTTGCTGTCCAGTAAGGTTGTAAGGTCGCGAGTTCAGCGTTATCAATCGGCTCTTGGAAATCGGTGCCCGTGAGATAGACCCACAATTGGTTATCTTTCGGTAAAATAGTGAGGTCAAGCTCTTGTGTATTAACACTGAAACGGTGGCGACCCAGCTTAATGATGTTACCGCCATCTTCAAAGATGTCGGTTTTATCTCGCAGAATACGAATAGCTTGATCTCGGGAAGCTTTGAGCCTTGCATCGATATCATCGGCTTTAACGTTATCGTTGATTTCCCGAAGTTTTTCGATGATTTCACGGGTTTTCTGTGCCAGTGGGTCGGTGGCAAAAAACGCATTCAGTTCATCTTGGTTTTGCAAGCGTACAGTGCGGCGTTGAAGGCTTTCTAATAATCGGTCTGCGGCAGTGAGTAAATTCTGTGAACGACGTTGGCGGTCATCAATGAGCGTTTGTTTATGAGACTCAAACGTTTCCAGCAGCTCTTCGCGTTTCGCTAAAATATCATCAAGAAATTCATCATGATGGCTAAACTGACTTTCTAGCTCTTCTAATTGAACCAGTAATCGAGATAGCTGATCATCACAACGTTCAGGGTCGGTCGCAAGGGAGAGTGCGTTAGTGATCCCTTGGCTAAACAAACGAAATTGAGCCCCAAATTGAGCCACACTTTCAACGCTAGTTTGGGATTTGCGTTTTTGTTGTAGACGAGCGCGAGATTGGTTTAATTGCGCATAAATCTGTGAAATGGCGTCAATGATGTGTGTTTGTAGCGTCACATCATCGAAACTCAGCGATGCCATTAAGTTAGAGAGCATATCCAAATCCGCTGACATTTTTTCCATGTCATTCATTGGCGTGTCTAACTGAGCACTCGTCTGTGCCTTGTCTATTTGCTCTTCAAAGGTAGCCAGCTGAGTTTTTAACGGTTGTAGAGCTTTATCACTGGCAAGAAACTGTGCGGTAGCTTGAGAAACACGCTGCTGAGCGTCAGTAATTTCTGTTTCCATCTCACTGAGGGTCGTGAGATCCATATAGCGGAATTCCCGTAGGGAAATCAGGTGTCCTTGTTGGGTATTTAAGGCATTTAATCCATCCACAAATTGTTGAATATTCGTCCATTCTTCCGGTAAGGTGAGGGAAAGTAAGGATTTTTGGCGAGTGATTGCCTCATTCATGGATTTTGCGGATTGCTGGCGGATACTTTCGACTTTTTCATACTCGTCGAGAACCAGCTCACTGGTTTGGGTTATTTCTTTTAATAACTTGCCAATGCCTAAGCACTGCTCGTCATTAAACCAGTAGAAAATATCCAGCAAGTTTTTGGGTTGTTGGCTAAGTTGTTCGTAGCGGGAAACTGACACGTGGTTACCGTCAATTTCTTTGGCGATATGGAGAATTTCGGAAATTCTACGGACTAAATCTGCGTTGCCAATACGCCCAAGAAAACCACCGCGAGCGGGTTGTTTGTCTGCAAACTCGTCTGAATAAAAAGGCGTTTGCCATACTTGCATGGGGTGAACGCGGGTGGCTTCATCACTTTCCCCTTCGAACAAGACCATCTTGCCATCTTCTAGCATGGCATAACCATGCCCGATTAATGGGACTGCAAGTTTACGTTCAATCAGATTGTAGTTGAAAAGGGCGATACGACCTTGGTTGGGGGAGTAAAATACATATAGTACATCTTCCCCATTGGGCGAACGACGTAAGCGACGAAAGCGCATCCCATCCATTGGCTGCTCAAAGGTTTTATACTCCCCATTTTGCAGGTAGTAGCCTCCTGGGAAAATAATGCCATGATCTTCAGGAAGCTGTACACAGGCTTGTCCAATCGCGTCGATACGCTGAACGGTTTGGTTCAGGATGTTGTAAACCAAATAACGCCAGCTTTCTTCACGATATGGCAGGATTTTGAGTAAAATCAGGCTGCCAGTCTGTGCGTATTCAATTTGGGCGTCATCAAGGGATTGGTTTTTATCTAGTACCGCTTCGCGATATATGCCTAGCCCATCTTCCGTGTTGTTTTCACATTTGATGGTCAGGTCACCGCCAATCGTTTCTACAAAGACGGTATCGAGAATATTGATATGAGGATAGCGCCCATTTACGGTGTTTTCTCGTGTGGTACGCACCCATTCGAAATCGTTGGTTGGCGGTAAGGCAATGTCTCGTTCACCGCGATTATCGATGTATTCAATACGCGATTTGTCGCTGGAAATTGACCAGCGGAAAACCCGCACATCCGTTAACCGATCACCAATTTGAAAGCTCGCTAACAGCTTGCCATCGCGTTCGACTAATTGAAGTAACTGCGTGTTTTTGTAATAGGTGTAGAGCTCAGTAAAATCCTGAACAAAGCGGGTGTCACTGAGGAAGGTGCCTTCATAAGGAACAGCATCTACATCAAAATCACCTTCATTTTCAGTGAGCTGGTAGAGTGAAAAAACATCTTCAATGTGCGTTTCTTTTTTTAAACCAAGAAAAACGTTATAGCCAAATAGTAGCCAATCGCCGACTCGAACAATGTCTCTGGCTTGGCAATTATTTTCAGTACGAATGCGGATACGCCCGATGATGTCCATCTGGCTTTGACCAAATTCAGTCAGTCGGCTGTCATTCAGTTGCGCCGCTTTTTGATGAAGTTGCTGCCCTTGTTCTGTCAGGCGCCTGCGCAGTATTTCATACGCGCCACCTTCTGCTACGGCATTGTCGAGAATTTCCTGTTCGCGATTCACATCTTGGGTTTCTGACATGTTTAACGAATTTCCTTGGTCTTAAAAAGAGATACGCTCATAAAACGTCAAGTCACAGATAAACTGTAACTTGACGATATTGAGGTATAAAACTTACCTGAAAAGCGAAAATATTGATGGATTAGCGTTGATTATCATCGTAAGAAACGGGCTTGCTGACGACATTTTTTGCTGTTTGCGTTGCGCCTTTTGCTGCCATAAACCCATTGATTAAGTCTTTCACTTCAGGGTTTTGCAGTAAGGATGCAATATCAATTTTCTTCTCTTCTGTGGCGCGGTTTACCAGCTTTTCAAGATTTTCCTTGGCAAAGCTGCTTTTATCCATAAAGCCATCAACGGCTTTTCCTAAACTCAGTGCTTTGGAGAACGTGTTGAAGAAGTTACCATCACCACCGACAATTTCGATGTTGGTTTTGCTCAGTGCCGCAGCCAGCACATCCGCTTGTTCGCGAGCAATTTCTTTATTCGCTTCAATGGATGCCATAGATTGCTCAAACTCTTTCTCAAGACGCATACGGAATTCTTCATGTGAGCGAGCTGTATCACTGAGGTGATCCATTGACTGGAATTTATCTGTCAGACCGTCAGCTTCGGCTTTCAGGCGTTGGCGAATCACTTCGGCTTGCGCCGCACCTAATTGACCTTCACCACGCGCTTGAGCGGCCAGTTTTTCTTCCAGAACTTTGGCATCAGCCAAGCCCAGCTTCTCTTTTGCATTCGCTTGTTGCTCTTCACCGCGGGCTTGAGCGGTCAATTTTTCTTCCAGAATTTTCGCTTCAGCAAGACCTTGCTCGCGTTCAGCTTGGGCTTTGGCTTCCATCACTTGAGCTTCGGTTAAGCCTTTTTCTTTCAGACCACGGGCTTCGGCTAACAGTTTTTCTGCGGTAATATTCGCTTGAACCAGACCCTCTTTCTCTTCAGCTTCGGCTGTGGCTTGGCGAACACGAGCTTCGGCTAAACCTAATGCCGCGTGCTCGGCTTCAATTCCTTCGGCTAAGCGTTTTTTCGCTTCCGCTTGTTTCGCGGATGCTTCCAATTCAGCTTGTGCCATGGTGCTGATTTCTTCTGCGCGGTGTTTGGCACTCGCTTCATCGGCTTCAGCTCTTTTCACTTGACGGACTAAGGCTTCCTCAGCTTCCGCTTGGGCGTTAATCACAGTGACTTGCTTCATACGTTCCGCTTCAGAAATCTCACGAACCTCTTTGATGCGCTCTTCTTCTTGAGCCACAGTTTTTTCAACCGCTACACGCTCACGAATCACGTTAGAGATATTTTTGCGCTCTTCTTCTAATGCTTTTTCTTTATCAATACGTTGCAACTCAACTTCGCGTTCACGTGCAACAATTTCTAGTTCACGAGCGCGGTTAACGCGTTCTTCTTCAATAGCGACAGCACGAGTGCGGTTCTGCTGAGCCACTTCGACTTCACGCATACGGTTTTCTTCGCGAATTTCAATTTCTTGCTGCGTTTGAATACGAGCTTGCTCGGACTTGAGACGTTCTTCTTCTTGAACGCGCAAGGTTTCTGCTTGTTCGCGAGCGCGGATATTATCGATTTCACGTTTTTGGCGAGCTTCAGCATCGGCTTGTTGGCGCTCTAATGCCAAGCTAGCTTCGCGGGTTTCCACATTTTTTTTCTGAATGGCTAACTCTTGATCTCGCTCTTTTTGGTTAGTTTCGATGTTGTGGATAGCGGTAATTTCGGTGATTTTACGAATACCTTCGGAGTCGAAAATATTATTGGGGTCAAGGGCAGATTTCGGTGTTTGCTCTAAATAGTCGATTGCTACGTCTTCGAGAGCATAGCCGTTCAGATCCTTGCCTATTACATCGACGATTCGGTCGCGGAAATTTTGACGGTCTTCAAACAACTTAGCTAATTCAAATTGCTTGCCCACTGTTTTCAGGGCTTCTGAGAATTTAGCACTAAATAAGGCGCTAACGGCTTGATGGTCAGATGCACGGTCAACACCGATAGCCTTAGCGACTTTTAATACGTCTTCCGTGGTTTCATTCACGCGTAAATAGAAGGCAACGGTAATATCGGCACGCAAGTTATCTTGGCAAATTAAACCGTCTTTACCGCGGCGGTCGACTTCCAGAGTGAGCAACGAAATGCGCATAAACTCTTTTTTGTAGATAACGGGATACACTAATGCCCCTGTAAAGTGGACTTTAGGTTGTGACGACATGTCGTTGACAATCAGGGCGGTGCCTTGAGGGACTTTGATATAGAACGCTTTAAATAAGCCAAAAAACCCAAGAATGATGATTATCACTCCCCCAACAACCGTTAAAAAAGGCATGTATTCAGCCAAATCCATATTTCTTCTCCATGGGTTCTGACGATGTCGTCATTCTTTATTAATTAGCAAAGTGGTTTATATTTTGTTTTTACTGTCGGAATTCATTTTCAGTTACGACTTGGTAACTGTGGGATTGTGGGTCATAGCTGATAATCACGACGCGATCGCCGCGTTTGATATTGTCGGCGCTAGGTGCTCTAACCTGCAAAATGAGCCCTGCACCACCATCTTCTAATACGGCTTCCCCATTTTGTTCGGTTACCGTGCCGGAACGTACGGTTGCCAGCTTCCCCATTAACTGATGGACAGTTTTTGGTTTGTTGAGGTTAACCAATCGGTTACGAATAGGTCGTAGGAAGATTGCCGTCAATTGCAGGGAGATAAATGCGGTAATCACCAGTAGCGTTACGCCGACGGCGTAGCGAAGTAGGGTCATATCGATGAATCGGAGAAATAAATGCGCAGCAAAGTAGCTAATGAGCCAGCCAAATAGGGTAAATAACGTCAAGATAATAGTAACGGGAATTCCCGCTAAACCTAATTTAGTGAGCCAACCTGCGAAGCCAGTGAGGTCGATACCCTCTGCATCTAGTTCCGTATCAATATTAAATAAATCAATATCTAACAAACCAAAAGCAGCACACAACCAGTAAAAAAGGACAATAATGAGTAAACCGCTAAAGATAATGGTAGGAAAAGTCAGGCAATTCTCTAAAAACAAACTCATTAGTTTTTCTCTTTAGTGAGGTCGTGGATGATGACCTTTGTCGACATTTGTTAGGCGGTATGAGTGACCTTTACCTGTGTTTTTTTATGGCACATTTATCAAAAAATGAGCAGAATTTGGTTAATCATAAGCACTTTTCAAACGAACAACATAGGACTAGTCTAAGTCTAAATTTTTGCAATATCTCGCTGATTTCTATGATTAATTCTGTGCAGTGACCTTGAATCGCGTAAGACGTTTAACTCATTGATTATTATTGAGTTTCATTGAAAATAACATAACTGATAACGATTCTCAATTGCGTTTTATTATTTTGAGGTGTTCGTCACCTCTACTCCTTATAATTGTTGGAGTAGAGATGTCATAGCGGGGAGTTAGTCGACGAGATTCAGGAACGCGGCGCCGCGAGCACCACCGGAGGCACCGTAACGCGCTTTTTCAATGGCAGGCATTTTGGCGATGCCATATAAATATTGCGGGACTATTTCAGGCAATAAGCGATAAATTTCATCAAACTGCGATAAGCCACCACCGATCACGACCAAATCAGGGTCAAAGACAGTAATCACTTGGCCTATAAACATGGCTAGCACCATCATATAGCGCTCAACATGTTGTTTAGCAGCTAGATCGCCTTGTTGATATAACTGAATAATGTCGATAGCTGAACGTTTTTCATTGGTAAATGCCGCATAAATACGTTCAAAACCAGGACCCGAGAGGTAGGTTTCAAAGCACGCGGTTTGACCGCAACCACAGACGATTTCCGGAACAGTATCACCGAGATACTTAGCAGCACGAACACTCATATTCATGTGCCCAATTTCCCCTGCAATCCCGTTTTTTCCGGATAGCACTTTTCCGTTTATCACAAATCCACCACCGACTCCGGTACCTAAAATTAATCCGAGTACACTAGGGTAGCGTTTGAATTCAGGATCCCAGGCTTCAGAAAGTGCAAAACAGTTAGCATCATTTTCAACTTTTACTGGGCGATTTAAGAGGTTAGTGAGGTCGTGAATGAAGGGTTTATATTGTGCACTTGGCACATTGGTTGTAAATACAACGCCTTCCGAGTGATTAACGATACCTGGAACACCAATACCAATTTTACCTTGGCAGCTAAATTGTGCATCTGCTTCAGCGGTGAGATCGCGAAACGCATTGAGTAATGCGTGGTAATCATCTTTTGGAGTAGGAACGCGTTTTTGCCATACTTGATTGAGTGCTTGGTCAAATACTGCCAACTCAATTTTGGTGCCGCCCATGTCAAAGCCGTAATACATTTCATCTTCCTCAAATTGGTCTATTTCATTAAATAGAAATGTATCTATTTGATAAATAATGATAGAGAGTCAGTAATGGCTTAATTATACAAAAGTTTCCCAAAAAATGATTGCGGGATGATTTTAATTCCATTATTGTTATATTATAACATTACATTTGTTTTATTAGGAGTTACCGTGAAAGTCCTCAGCTCATTAAAAACCGCTAAGCAGCGCCACCCTGATTGCCAAGTTGTGCGTCGTCGTGGTCGTATCTATGTGATTTGTAAAACTAATCCTCGTTTTAAAGCAGTCCAAGGCTAGTATTCCGTTATTCTCTGTTTCTTCGTTCCTTGTTTTCGCCGTGGCAATTCATACTCCTTGCCATGGCGTTTTTTTATGGATTTACAAAGTTAAGAATGCTGTTTTTGATTTGTTCTCTCAGCCATAAGGTTTTTGAGTTATACGCGTTACGTTTGTGCCACAGCATCAAGAAAGGGATTTCGAGTTGCTGATATAAAATGTCATCGACAGGCAGAGGGCGACAAACTAAATCAAGATTAAAATCATTAACATAGTGTTGGCAATAACCCGGCGAGCTCGTGATGAGGTTGTGCTCAGGTCGAGAGGCCATTAAGAGTGATTGTTCAAAGGTAGAGAAGGATAGATGAATGGGTCGATGAAACCCCATGGTTTCCAGTAAATCATCGAGGGCCCATGGAATGCGATTGCCAAATTCAGTGCTGATATGAGGATATTTTAAGTAATTCGCTAATGTCCATTCTTCTTGCAAAATAGGGTGGTCACTGCGGATAAACGCCAGAGGTTTATCGGTGAATAACACTTCGAAGTTCAGAATGTCAGGTAGATGATTAATAGACTCTTTGGATGAATGGAAGCTTTCACGACCCACTAATCCGATATCCGCATCTCCCGCGATCAGCGCTGCTAACGAGTTATAGTCCCAATCTCGCACAATGACCTCGGATTCTGGGTATTGATTGAGGATATTCAGGGATAAATCATGGAGCATGATGAGGTTTAAGGGCGCTTCCATCATTAATCGAAACGTCATTCCTCGTGGCTTTTCAGTGTCTCTGATCTCTGCAATATAGTGAGATAAATTTAAAAACTCAGGCAGTGATTTTTCAATACGATGCATCAATGGGGTTGGAACCAGCCCTTGCGGGCTGCGGATAAATAACGGGTCATCGAACCATTGGCGTAGTTTAGACAATGACTTACTGACGGAGGAGGGGGTAATAGCAAGCCGTTTGGCGGCAAGGCTTACACTGCGCTCTTCCACTAAATATTGCAAAATAACCAGTAAATTTAAGTCTAATCGATGCAATTGCTTATTCACATGTAGCGACCTGTTGGTTGACCTGCGTAGTCGGTATTCTGAGTAACACCATGCCAATCATTCCTGCTGCAATCAAGATAATTAACAGCATACTCACTGAAGGGACACCCATCACACCCATCATCCAAATGTAGGCTGAGGCGCAGCTTAATTGTGAGATAGCTAAAACGGAGCTGGCAATACCCGCTTTTTTCGCAAATAGAGATAAGGCTTGACTCATAATAATGCCAAACTGCATGGAGAAACCTATGCCACAGAAGGCAAATACGATGTACAACAGAGCTAAATGGGGAAGTGCGAGCAGATAGACTGAAAGTAGTACGCCATTAATCAAAAATAAACTTAACGCCGTATTGAGCAGCGAGCGGCTATTAAATTTTGAAATGAGTTTCGGCATTAAGAACGATGTTCCCATACTGACCATCGCCAGCAACGTCATGGCAGTGGAGTATTGACCCGTCGTGAAACCCAGATTTTCCATCAAGATAATCGGCGCAACGTTAACGTAAGTCAGGATTACGCCCATACCAAAGCAAGAGATAATCAAACGGGTAACAAAGAAAGTGTTAAATAGCTTTTCTTCTATCGCCGGTTGGGCATTTGATTGTTTCGTTGATGATGCAGAAGAGGGCTTCGTTTCTTTAATCGAGATTAGGCAAAATAGCATGCTGATAACCGCATAGCCTGCCATAAAATAGAACATCACTGACCAGTGGTAAATGAGCAAAATCGCAAATCCAATGACGGGAGCCAGCACAGGTGCAATGCAGGTCACGCCATTCATTGCGGCGAGCACTTTGGTACGGCGTTGGGGGGGTAATACATCGCGTAAAATAGCGAATGTCACGACATAACAGAAACCTGCACCAATACCTTGGAAGAACCGAGTGATGAGAAAGGTATCAATGGAAGTCGCATTTCCCGCAATAATGGATGCAATCGCGAAAATAGTCGTTCCAGCTAGCACGACGGGTTTGCGACCGATATGGTCGGCACACCATCCCGCAATTAGCATGGTGGATGCCATACCCGCTAAATAGATGGAGAATGCCACATGGAGTTGGCTTTCATTGGCATGTAAATCTGCGGCAATATAGGGAATGCCGGTTAAATGAAGGTCGACACCCAAAGGATAAATAAGGACGATCCAGAAACTAAAAAGGACATATTTGGTCATGAGATACGCTACGTTGTGAGGGTTAACCCGCTAATTTTAATTGGGTTGGATGATGGAATGTATGGATTAATTGGAAAATAGTATTTTCCAAAATGGAAATTTTTAATCAATAACTTCTTACTAATTATTAGCGTTATTACTAATCTTCTTGCTATTAGTGATGAAATTCACTTGCACACTGATGCATATTTTGTCACGTTTAATACAATCGATTGATGATTCTCCATTTAATCTCCCAAGTCATTTCCAGTTTCGATTTGTCGGTAAGTCGATGGTTGAAATTTTTTGGGTGAAGTATGTAAACAGACAGGGTGAAGAGAATGAAAAATGTAGGATTTATTGGCTGGCGCGGAATGGTCGGCTCTGTATTGATGCAAAGAATGGTAGAGGAAGGGGACTTTAACGTCATTCACCCGGTATTTTTTACCACCTCCCAACATGGGGCTGAAGCACCCGTTTTTGGTGGTCATCGCAGTACGCTGCAAGATGCATTTGATATCGATGCGTTGAGTGCACTGGATATTATTATTAGCTGCCAAGGCGGCGATTATACCAATGAAGTGTATCCAAAATTACGTGAAGCGGGCTGGAAAGGCTACTGGATTGATGCTGCATCCGCACTGCGTATGAAAGACGATGCGATTATTATTTTAGATCCAGTGAACCACAAACATATCCAAGACGGCTTAAATAAAGGCATTAAGACCTTCGTCGGCGGTAACTGTACGGTGAGCTTAATGCTAATGTCGCTGGGGGGCTTATTTGCTAATGATTTGGTTGAGTGGGCCTCTGTCGCAACTTACCAAGCCGCTTCTGGTGCGGGTGCGCGTAATATGCGTGAACTTCTGTCGCAAATGGGTTCTTTACACGCGCAAGTGGCGAAAGAGCTGCAAAATCCTGCATCAGCTATCTTAGAGATTGAGAAAAAAGTCACTGACTTTACACGTAGCGGTTCAATGCCAACGGATGCTTTTGGTGTACCGCTTGCAGGCAGCTTAATCCCGTGGATTGATAAAGCCTTAGACAATGGTCAAAGCCGCGAAGAGTGGAAAGGTCAGGCGGAAACCAACAAAATTTTGGCAACGGGTAGCAATATTATTCCTGTTGATGGTCTGTGTGTTCGTGTGGGCGCACTGCGTTGCCACAGCCAAGCATTCACATTGAAACTGAAAAAAGATGTACCACTGAACGAAGTGGAGCAGCTGCTGGCTTCCCATAATGAGTGGGTGAAAGTGGTGCCAAATGACCGTGAAATTACCATGCGTGAACTGACTCCAGCCGCGGTAACAGGTACATTGAGTACACCGGTTGGTCGCCTGCGTAAATTGAATATGGGACCTGAGTATCTGTCCGCATTTACTGTGGGTGACCAGTTGCTATGGGGTGCTGCGGAGCCTCTGCGCCGCATGTTGAGAATTCTGCTGTAGTTCGCTTTTCTTAACGAACCTAAATAGGAATGGCACCGGAGTGATTAAACGCTCTGGTGCCATTTTGCTTTATTGTATTGATGCTTACTGTGTTGATAATTATCGTATTGATGAATTACAACGAGACTAACGAATTAAAACGATACTAACAATTTGGCATCAAGATTATTTTCTAAATATCCCTTGGCCGTAAATTGGCTGTAATCCACGGATAGCTTGGTATTGTCAGTAATCTGAATATTCGATCCTAGCTTGAGTGCTACTCCATCTTGCGGTGCATTCACACCATGATAGTTAAGCGGTGGTGCAAGTAGGTCGCGCTGGGCAAATCGAAATGCCATTTCGCGTTCCTGCTTGTCATATTGATGCAGCCAGCCGAGTTCCCCGTGTACATCGATTGAGGATGATTTACCCACTTTCCACTGGTTATCTAAACGTAATCCCAGCGTTGTAGTGGTGGCATCAAGGGATTGGCGACCTGTAACGAGCGAGGCTTTTTTCCCTTTTTCTCTAAATCCATGACTTTCCGCATTGGTAAAGGCGAAGTTCACAAACGGCTCGGCGTTGATAAATGCCGATTTCCACGGGTAAGCGGCTTCCATAAACAGGTGGTTGGTCTTGCCTTTATAGTCGGCGGTATTGTGATCGGAATAAATGGACGAGGTGACTGTTCTATCAGTTTTGATGGTGTGCCATGTGTGCCCAAGCCCTGCACGTAAGGTGATTGGCGCCAATTGCAGAGAGCCATAAGCCGCTAAATAATAGTTGTTGCTATGGCTATGACCGACTCCTCCAGAGACGGAATTTTTTGTAAAACCGGAGCTCATGCCAAAGATAAAATCATCATTAAAGAAATGCTTATCTGCCCCTAAGAACACCCCATAATTGCTATTGGTAAAGCCGGATGCGTTGCCGTCGCTTTGGGTTCTATCCCAATGATAAGGTACGTTTACCCAGACGTTACCGCGGTTATCGCCACGCTCTTTGACGATATTTTCTGATGCGCGTGTTTGTTGCAGCAGCGTACCGTGATATTGGCGATGGTTATTTAACTGGCTAGCAAGGGTATCGATATGAATTTGTGGGGATAAGGTTCGAAGAAGATCGTTAACCCCTGCGGTGGTTTGGCTGAGGATTAAACGTTTATACAGGGTGTTATTCAATGGGAGATCTTCAAGGGCGTGAGCAATGGCGGTTTGGTTTGGCGTCTTTGCAAAGGCATCAAAAGTCAGGCCACTACGACCGACGTTGAGTGTGACACGTTGCATCGTGGGTGAACGAGGATCTGCGCCATAATTTAATGTGGTACCAATAAATAGATAGTTAGGTTCGATGCCGTCAAATTTCCCTTGAATATTGGGGGCGCGAATAATTTCATATTGAGTGCGGAATCGACCCTGAATTTCATCTTGACTAGGTATCCGTTCATTGAATGGTTCTGATTCTTCAGCGAAGAACACGTTGACCTTGCCCCCGTTGATGGTCACTGTACCGCCAGCACGTAGGGCGTCAAATTCCTGTATTACATCTTTTTGAATACTCACATAGAATTCACTGCCGGGCTGGAAGATGGCGGTGTTATTCACCGTGAGATGCCTTGTCGGGTCTCTCGTATTATCTCCAGGGGTTAAGATAGCACCACCGTTAATCACTAAGTCATCAACTGAACCAGAAGCAATAAATCGGGCTCCTTGGTTTAATGTCACCGTATTTTTGATGCTGTGACTGAGCGCTAATGTGCCATTGGTGACGTTGACTGGCGCATGTAGGATGTGTTTGACCTCAAGCTTTCCACCATTGACATTGACGGGGCCTGTTAAGTGGTTTTCTTGCGTTAAAACCACACGACCTTGCTGTATTTCAAGCCCTGCAAAACGGTTAATTCCAGCTAAGGTTAATGAGCCTTCCCCTTGTTTGATTAATCGCCCTTTGCCATCGATGTTATTGCTCCAAATATCGGTAATGCCAACGTTTGCAACGTCGTCTTGAGTTACCCGTTGATTGACGACCCAATCTTCAGCGAAATGCGTAGGCCCTTTGTAAGCTTTGGATAAGTTAATCAGCCCCCAGTAGCTATCAGGCTGATTCGGTTTAACACTCCAGCCAGCTAAAGAATGGCGTGGGTAGGCGGTTCCGGCAATAATTTCCTGCCATTGTTCTTTATTGAGATAAGCAAAACGGGAACGCAGTAAATAAGCTGCACTCGCGGGTATTTGGTCCGCTGTAACGGCGGGAGAAGGATGCTCACTTTGCTTATTGTAATAGCCGGTATTTTCATCAAATGAGGGAAGCAGGCCGATAGGTGGTTTGCATTTGGCGGTATTCGCAGCACATTGAGAGTTTATTTCTTGGCGTACGTCTTTTGCTAACCCAATAAATGTATTGGCAGTTTTGTTATTTTTTAGTAAATGAGCGAGAAGATAGTATTGGGCGGCGCGTGAGGCAATAGTATCGGTTGGGAAGTGTGCGCCAACAATCACACGGCTCTCTCCATATCCCATGGCTCTATCAAAAAATTGTGCGCCTTTTTCTGGGTAAAGAGTGGCAAATATTGCTGCTTGCTTAAATCCGCTCCAAGTATGTCCACTGGGGTAAGAGGAGCCTGTGATATTGGTATAGTTTGGAATGTATTCCCCTTTCTCATTGAGAACTTGATTGGGGCGACCTCGTAAGTAATGATCTTTTAGAATAAAATCCATTGAGCGATTTTTATTTTTAATAGGGTCATAGGCAAAGCTGGCTAATTGAAATAAATTATCTAGACGGTTATAAGCCTCGATTTTTTTAAAATCATTATAATTAAAACCTTTTTGATTAAATAAATATTCCCTGTAAATATTAAAGATATATTCTGGTGTGCTTTGTTGATCTTTTTCAGCGCTCTTTTTACGTTTTTTAGTTAACAGTGTAACGTGTTGACTGGCTTCTTTATCCCATAGTGCGGCTTGTGAATGTGGCTCGGGATAGGGAGGAATAACATGGGTTTTGAGTTCATTAAAGAGTTGATTTCGTTGATCAAGAATGGTTTTTTGTGCCTCTAAATAATCAGATTGAGCAAAAATTGGATGAATGTTAAATAGCAAAAACAGACTTAAAGATACCGAGGGTATTATTTTGTTCATTATAGACCTATAGATTTTTGAAGAAGGAAAAATCTATTTCATCTTAATAGGGTGATTTTTATTTTCCATAAAATGGAAGTAAATAAGACAAACTTTATTTTATTTCATTATTCTATTTAGTTAATTAAATAAAGTGTGAAATTAGTTAACTTTAAAATAAAATTAATAATAAATATTTAAGATTAAAATTAGATAAAAAAATAACCCTATACCGAAATATAGGGTTATCAAATGAATGAGCCGGTAAGTCGATTAAATATCGATGTTCGCGGCTTTTAAGGCGTTCTCTTCGATAAAGGCACGACGCGGTTCTACGGCATCTCCCATCAATGTGGTGAACAGCTGATCTGTTGCAATTGCATCTTTGATAGTGACACGCATCATACGGCGAGTTTCTGGATTCATGGTGGTTTCCCAAAGTTGTTCTGGGTTCATTTCACCAAGACCTTTATAACGCTGTACGGATAAACCACGACGAGATTCACGGCTTAACCACTCTAATGCTTGCTCGAAGTTGTCGATATTCTGGCGACGTTCACCGCGTTGAATATAAGCACCTTCCTCGATTAAGCCACTGATTATGTCACCTAACTCGGTGATGCGACGATACTCACTACCATGTACGAAGTCGAAATCGAGGTTGTAGTCGCTATCAACACCGTGGGTACGGATACGAATAGTCGGCTCGAATAGCTGGCGTTCACGGTTTTCATGAATAATATAGCTGTAAGAGCTACCCGCTTGCTCGTTTTCTTCTAAACGCGCCACTAAAGTTTTCGCCCATTCTTCAACTTGGGCGCTATCTTTCAGTGCGTCTTCAGTCAGTGTGGATTGATATACTAAGCTGTTCAGCAGCGCTTGTGGATATAAACGCTCAAGACGGCGAATAATACGGTGCGCTGCATTGTATTCAACAACCAGTTTTTCCAGTTGTTCGCCTTTCATGGCTGGGGCTTCCGCACTTAAATGTAACTCAGCACCGTCCAGTGCGATAGAGATCAGATAGTCATCCATCGCTTCATCATCTTTAATGTATTGCTCTTGCTTACCGCGTTTCACTTTATACAGTGGCGGCTGAGCAATAAAGATATGACCACGTTCAACGATTTCTGGCATTTGACGGTAGAAGAAAGTTAACAGCAATGTACGAATGTGCGAACCATCGACGTCAGCATCCGTCATGATGATGATGCTGTGATAACGCAGTTTATCTGGGTTGTATTCATCACGACCAATACCACAGCCTAATGCGGTGATCAGTGTCGCAACTTCTTGGGAAGAGAGCATTTTGTCGAAACGCGCTTTTTCCACGTTCAGGATTTTACCTTTCAGTGGCAAAATAGCTTGGTTCTTACGGTTACGGCCTTGTTTTGCAGAGCCGCCCGCAGAGTCCCCTTCCACTAAGTACAGTTCAGATAATGCAGGGTCACGTTCTTGGCAGTCAGCGAGTTTACCTGGCAAACCTGCTAAATCTAACGCGCCTTTACGGCGAGTCATTTCACGGGCTTTACGTGCAGCTTCACGGGCACGTGCAGCATCAATGATTTTGCCAACAACGATTTTGGCGTCGTTTGGATTCTCTAATAAATACTCAACCAATTTTTCATTCATTAAGGTTTCGACTGCTGTCTTCACTTCGGAAGAAACCAGTTTTTCTTTAGTTTGAGAAGAGAATTTAGGATCTGGCACTTTTACAGAAATAACGGCAATCAAACCTTCACGAGCATCATCACCCGTTGCGCTGACTTTCGTTTTTTTCTGATAGCCTTCTTTTTCCATGTAGTTATTCAGGGTACGGGTCATCGCGGCACGGAAGCCCGCTAAGTGGGTACCTCCATCACGCTGAGGAATATTGTTGGTGAAGCAGTAAACATTCTCTTGGAAACCGTCGTTCCACTGCATGGAAACTTCCACGCCAATCCCGTCTTTCTCAGTAGAGAAATAAAATACGGATGGGTGAATTGGGGTTTTATTACGGCTCAGATACTCAACAAAGGCTTTGATCCCACCTTCATAGTGGAAATGGTCTTCTTTGCCATCTCGTTTATCAATTAAACGGATTGAAACGCCTGAGTTCAGGAATGAAAGTTCACGTAAGCGTTTTGCCAGAATATCGTATTCGAATTCAGTCACACCTTTGAAGGTGTCCATGCTTGGCCAGAAACGTACACGAGTCCCTGTTTGGTCTGTTTCTCCAACAACTGTTAGAGGACCTTGTGGCTCGCCGTGTTTGTATATTTGTTCGTGAACTTTACCGTCACGGCGGATTACTAATTCAAGTTTTTCGGATAAGGCGTTAACCACTGAAACACCCACACCGTGCAGGCCACCGGAGACTTTGTAGGAGTTGTCGTCAAATTTACCGCCGGCGTGCAGAACGGTCATGATGACTTCTGCGGCAGAAACACCTTCTTCTTCGTGGATGCCCGTTGGGATACCACGCCCATCATCTTGTACAGAGACGGAGTTGTCGGCATGGATAGTGATGACGATATCGTCACAGAAACCAGCTAAGGCTTCATCGATAGCGTTATCCACAACCTCGAAGACCATGTGATGAAGACCTGTTCCATCGTCGGTATCACCGATATACATGCCCGGGCGCTTACGCACCGCATCCAGTCCTTTTAATACCTTGATACTTGAGGAGTCATATGTATTCGACATCAACGTTTCCTGCTCTTTCTATTCCTGAGGTTGAACTTCTATTTTGCCTTGCTCTACACTAAACATTTTACTGTTGGCATCAATCATATCATTGACTTGCGCCGGTGTAATAGCACTTACAAACACTTGTGCTTGCGTAGCTTTGAGTCGAGCCGCTAATAATTGCCGGCGACCAGAATCCAGTTCTGAAGCAAAATCATCCAGTAGATACAGGCATTGTTGCCCGCTCTGTTGGGTGAAATATTCACCCTGCGCTAACCTGAGTGCACACATTAATAATTTCAGTTGACCACGAGAGAGCATATCTTCAACGGGAATGCCGTTAGCTCGAATTCGCAGATCAGCTTTATGTGGACCTGATGAGGTGTAGGTCAACGCTCTATCGCGCTCAAACTGCCGCTCTAACTGTTCTGAATAATCAATTTCTTTGTCCCAACCACGTTGGAAAGAGACCGAAAGTGAGAATTCGGGTAAAAACTGTTTACAGGTTTGCTCAATATTTTCTGCAATACCTGCAATATACTCGCCGCGCCATTGGCTAATTTGTTCGGAAATTGGGGCGAGTTGCTGATCCCAATGGCGAATTTGCTCATAACGAGTTACTTGCCGTAAAGCCGCATTTCGCTGCTTTAACAAACGTTTTAAGTCCGACCATGTAGAAAAGAATAGGGCTTCATTATGAAAACATCCCCAATCTATAAACGCGCGTCGGTATTTTGGACCACCATTTAGTAGGGTAAACCCTTCAGGGGTAATAAGCTGCATTGGCAAGAGTTTTGCCAGTTCTGCAATTTTATGCCCGTCGGTGCCATCAATTCTTACTTTACTATCACCTTCGCGATTCTTACTTAAACCGAGTGATAGTACTTTGCGTTCGGTATCTGGGTGTCCCAGTTTACCATGTAGAATAAATTGTTCTTGGTCATGACGAATAACGCGATTCGCCTGAATGCTGCGAAAGGCTCGTCCATGTCCAAGTGTATAAATTGCTTCCAGTATACTGGTTTTGCCACTCCCATTAGGACCAATTAAAAAATTGAACCCAGTTGCAAGGGAGAGATCGGCGTCTTCTATATTACGAAAATCGCGGATCAATAAACGCGAAAGGATCATACTGTCTGCTTACAAGCGCATAGGCATAACAACATACACGGCGGAGCGACTTGCAGAGTCTTCAATTTGTACACTAGAAACGGCATCCGTTAAAAACAGTGTGACATTTTCGCTTTTCAGGGCATTCAAGACGTCGAGGATGTAACTGACGTTAAAGCCAATTTCCATTTCTCCGCCTTGGTAATTAACATCAACAATTTCTTCCGCTTCTTCCTGTTCAGGGTTATTCGCAGTGATACGTAGCTGGTTTTCACTGAAGAATAAACGTACGCCGCGGAACTTTTCGTTAGATAAAATCGCCGCTCGTGAGAAAGCTTGTTTGAGTAAATCACAGCGTGCTTCTAAGGTTTTATCTGGATTCTTAGGTAGAACTCGGCGGTAGTCAGGGAAACGACCATCGACTAATTTAGAGGTAAAGATAAAGTCGCCAACATGAGCGCGAATATTGTTGCTACCAATTTGTAGCTGCAATAAGGCATCGCCACCATCTAACAGACGCATCAATTCCATGACGCCTTTACGTGGCACGATGACAGAATGTGATGGTAGCTCTTGACCAATATCCATAGAGCAAACCGCAAGGCGGTGCCCATCGGTGGAAACGGTTCTGAGCATATTTCCTTCAGTTTCAAACAGCATGCCGTTGAGGTAATAACGGACATCTTGGTGTGCCATTGAAAACTGCGTTGCTTCAATTAAACGTTTCAGTATGGATTGAGGCAGAGAAAACTCAACTTCACTTTGCCAATCATCTAAATTCGGGAAGTCCGCCGCAGGTAAGGTGGATAA
Organism: Providencia sp. PROV033; assembly: GCF_028484855.1. Classification (NCBI taxonomy): domain Bacteria; kingdom Pseudomonadati; phylum Pseudomonadota; class Gammaproteobacteria; order Enterobacterales; family Morganellaceae; genus Providencia; species Providencia sp. PROV033. The sequence goes on from NZ_JAMPSW010000006.1 coordinate 25,596, forward strand.
TGAGAAGCGGCTGCGCCCAGAACGTACAAGCAGTCGGTCATCATTAAGTTCGACTTGGATTTCAGAACCTTCCGGTAAGCCACGCCAAATATCAAAAAATTTGCGCGCTGGTACCGTGGTTGCACCAATTTCATGCTCACGGGTAAGCGGAACATTGGCCATCATCTCCATTTCTAGGTCGGTACCCGTAAGTTGCAGGGCACCTTCTTTTACGTGAAGTAAAAGGTTTCCTAAAATAGGCAGCGTTGGACGCCCACCTAATGGACCACTCACCTGTTGTAACGGTTTTAATAACTGCTCGCGTTCGATAATAAATTTCATAGCAATTAAGATGATAATGTTCTGATTAGATTTGAAAAATCTTCTTTGATGTCATGGCTTTCTTCTCGTAATTGTTCAATTTTACGACAAGCGTGCAACACCGTGGTGTGGTCACGACCGCCAAAAGCATCCCCGATTTCAGGTAAACTATGATTTGTCAGCTCTTTCGCCAGTGCCATTGCCATCTGACGCGGTCGAGCGACAGAACGGGAACGACGTTTAGAAAGTAAATCAGCGACTTTTATCTTATAATACTCAGCAACAGTTTTTTGAATATTATCAATAGTTACCAGCTTTTCCTGCAGTGCTAATAAGTCACGTAATGCTTCTCGAACGAAGTCGATAGTGATAGCTCGACCTGTAAAATTCGCATTAGCAATAACACGGTTTAACGCACCTTCTAACTCACGTACATTCGAACGTAAGCGTTTTGCGATGAAAAATGCCACTTCACCGGGCAGTTGGATTTCGTTTTCATCGGCTTTTTTCATCAAAATGGCAACACGAGTTTCTAATTCTGGGGGTTCAATTGCAACCGTCAGACCCCAGCCGAAACGAGACTTCAAACGATCTTCCACTCCGTTGATTTCTTTTGGATAACGGTCGGAAGTCAAAATAATTTGTTGATTGCCTTCAAGCAGGGCGTTGAATGTATGGAAAAACTCTTCTTGTGAACGCTCTTTGTTAGCAAAAAACTGAATATCATCAATAAGTAATGCATCAACAGAACGGTAATAACGTTTGAATTCTTCAATGGCGTTATTCTGCAATGCTTTGACCATATCTTGAACAAATCGTTCAGAATGCATATAGACTACGCGGGCATTGGCCTTATGCTGCATAATGCTGTTACCGACAGCGTGTAATAAGTGCGTTTTACCTAAACCTGTTCCACCATAAAGGAATAATGGGTTATAAGCTCCGCCAGGATTTTCTGCCACTTGCCTCGCCGCAGCGCGAGCTAGTTGGTTTGATTTACCTTCTACGAAGTTATCAAACGTGTGTTTCGGGTTCACATTTGAACGGTATGACACGTCGGGTTGAACTTTGGCTGGATTGTCCCAGCTAGGCTTTACAGGTGCAGATGGCGCGGCGAATGCAGGCATTTCATTATGCGTGCGTACTTGAGGACTCACCGGCGCAGCCATCATCGGTTTGTTGCCTACTTCAAAGTGTAGAGCAGGGGCATCAGAACCGCAAAAGTCATTCAATAATTCATTGATATTATTGATGTATTTATCTCTCACCCAATCAAGAACGAAACGATTCGGGGCATAAAGTGCCAGTGTATTATCGTTTAATTCAGCTTGAAGAGGGCGTATCCACATACTGAATTCTGTGGCAGGTAGTTCATCCTGCAATCGGGCAAGACATTGCTGCCAAAGCGAAAGTGACACGTTGAACTCCCCTAACAAGGTCAATGAAACAAGAATTACGGATTTCGTTAAGAATTTTTTACTGGTAACTATTCCATTAGTCACTTTTCGTGGTCACTAAGAGAATAGGGGGCCAGAGAAGGTGTTTGACTAACTTTTACTCACCATATCTATCCACAACATATTCCTGATCCTCTGATCAGAAATAGACCTGCGATCATACCGCAAAATTCACCTAAGATCTCCATTCTTTTACACAGTTTTTATGCTTTTTATCCACAGGCAAATGTGATAAGGCGGCTTTGATAGGGGAGAATTTTGCTGGATGATCGCGGGCAACGACAAATTTTCCACATGTCTGGGGATAACTTTAGCCTATATATAGAAATTATCCCTCAAGATCAAAAAATATTTTCGGATCCCGCTAAGATCCTTGCGCTTTAGGGAGGAGTCCGTATAATCTTCCTCCCTGTGTACACTGCGAATGTCACTTTTTATGACGAATTTAAGCAGATGGGTTTTATGGGTAACGTCAATAAACGCTTGAGTTAATTGGTGGTTACATCGTGAGACTTGCTTAAAAGACAGCATAAATTGAGTTCCATACGCAGCTTGTCACGGCACATATCGGCAAACCGGTCAGCCAGGTTTAAATAAAAAGTGGTTTGATTACGTCATTTTATTGACGTGACCCCCTATGTTTTATTACAATCCTGCCTCTTTCTATATTGTTGCGATAGAGGCACAGGTGTAAATCAGTTTCCACTGGTTGCCAACGCGTTTACTGAATCAGTAATAAATTTTAAAGTTAGGTAGAAATCGTTATGAAACGCACTTTTCAACCGTCCGTACTGAAGCGCAACCGTTCACACGGTTTCCGTGCTCGTATGGCCACTAAAAATGGTCGTCAGGTTCTGGCTCGCCGTCGTGCTAAAGGCCGCGCTCGTCTGACCGTTTCATCTAAGTAATAAAGCTAGCCCTCTATAGTGGTTACGCTCGCTTTTACCCGGGAGTTACGTTTGTTAACTCCCAGGCATTTCGACAATGTCTTCAAGCAGCCGCAGAGGGCGAGTTCCCCAGAGATAACAATCCTTGGTCGCCTAAACGAGCTGGGGCATCCCCGCATCGGTCTTACCATCGCCAAAAAAAATGTTAAACGTGCTCATGAGCGTAATCGTATCAAACGATTAGCCCGTGAATATTTTCGTTTGCATCAACATGAGTTGCCTTCAATGGACTTTGTGGTACTGGTTCGCAGAGGGGTAGCCGATCTCGACAATCAACAGATTACGGAATCATTGGATAAGTTATGGCGCCGTCACCGTCGCTTGGCTCAAAAGTCCTGATCATGCTGATCAGAGGTTACCAACTGGCTATTAGTCCGTTGTTAGGACCTCGTTGTCGTTTCAATCCCACATGCTCTAATTACGGAATTGAGGCATTGCGCAGGTTTGGTATGCTAAAAGGTAGTTGGTTAACTGCCAAACGCGTATTAAAATGCCACCCTTTACACGCTGGTGGAGATGATCCTGTCCCACCTAGAAAAACTGATGATAATAGAGAATTATAACGATGGATTCCCAACGCAATCTTCTACTCATCGCTTTGTTGTTCGTGTCGTTCTTAGTTTGGCAGGCTTGGGAGAGCGATAAAGTTGCTCAGGAAACCAAGGCTGTTCAAGTTTCACAGCAAAAGACGGACATGCCGAGCAGCGCAAGCAATGATGGTCAAGCGGTCACAGGTAGTGAACAAGGTAAGCTTATTGCCGTTAAAACCGACGTACTTGATATTCGTATCAATACTCGCGGTGGTGATATTGATGAGGCTGACCTGTTAGCCTATCCTGCAACCCTGAATTCACCAGACCCATTCCGCTTATTGGAAACCACACCAGGTTTTGTTTATCAGGCTCAAAGTGGTCTGATTGGTCCTCATGGTCCAGACAACCCAGCGAATAACAATGGTCAACGTCCTCTTTATACTTCAGATGCAACGAGCTTTGAGTTAAAAGATGGTCAAGACGAATTACGCATTCCGATGACCTTCACCGACAATAACGGTGTGGTTTATCAGAAGACGTACATTCTGAAGCGTGGCAAATATACTGTTGATGTTGAATACAACATTCAAAACCCAACTGCGCAACCTTTAACACTCGCGTTCTTTGGTCAATTAAAGCAAACCATCGCTTTACCAGAGCAGCGTGATACTGGAAGCAGCAACTTTGCTCTGCACACATACCGTGGTGCGGCTTACTCTTCTGATGAAAATAACTATAAAAAATATAGTTTCAGTGACATCGAAGATAAAAACTTAAGCCTGACAACCAAAGGTGGCTGGGTCGCTATGTTGCAACAATATTTTGCAACGGCGTGGATTCCTGCTTCTTCTGAGCAAAGCACTTTCTACACCATTGACCTCGATAAGAAATCAGCAATTGTTGGTTATAAGAGTGAACCTCTGACTATCGCATCAAATGGTGCAGCGACCTATTCTTCAACTCTGTGGGTTGGTCCTGAAATTCAGTCAGAAATGGCGGAAGTGGCTCCTCACTTAGATTTAACCGTAGATTACGGTTGGTTATGGTTTATCTCTCAACCGCTGTTCAAACTGTTGAAATTCATTCACGGTTTCGTCGGTAACTGGGGTATTGCCATCATCGTTATCACCTTTATCGTCCGTGGTATCATGTACCCGCTGACCAAAGCGCAGTACACCTCAATGGCGAAAATGCGTTTACTGCAACCAAAACTGGCTGCAATGCGTGAGCGTATTGGTGACGATAAACAACGTATGAGCCAAGAAATGATGGCGCTGTACAAATCAGAAAAAGTAAACCCACTGGGTGGTTGTTTACCGTTGCTGATTCAAATGCCAATCTTCCTTGCGTTGTACTACATGTTGATGGGTTCTGTTGAACTGCGTCATGCACCGTTCTTTGGTTGGATTCAAGACTTGTCTGCACAAGACCCGTACTACATCCTGCCAGTTCTGATGGGTGTGACCATGTTCGTGATTCAGAAGATGTCACCAACAACTGTGACTGACCCAATGCAGCAGAAGATCATGATGTACATGCCAGTCGTGTTTACCGTGTTCTTCTTATGGTTCCCATCAGGTCTGGTTCTGTACTATATCGTGAGCAACTTAGTCACTATTATCCAGCAGCAAGTTATTTATCGTGGTCTGGAAAAACGTGGCTTACATAGCCGTGATAAGAAAGAGAAGAAATAATCTAAATTCTTATCGAGTTTAGAGGGCTTCACAAAGCCAGATTCTATAGTAACATTGAGGCGATCCACTTAGGGTCGCCTCAATTTTTTTAGTCATAGACAGAGAAACATCATGCAAATCAACGATACTATCGTCGCACAGGCAACCGCACCCGGTCGTGGTGGGGTTGGAATTTTACGTGTATCCGGTCCACAGGCAGCTTTGGTTGCTGAAACAGTGCTCGGAAAATTGCCAAAGCCGCGCTATGCCGATTATCTGCCATTTCGTGATGCTGATGGCTCTGTTCTTGACCAAGGGATTGCGATTTATTTCCCTGGTCCTAACTCCTTTACTGGGGAAGATGTGCTTGAGCTGCAAGGGCATGGCGGTCCCGTTATTCTTGATTTATTACTCAGACGAATTCTGACGATTGCCAATATCCGTATTGCCAATCCGGGAGAGTTTTCTGAACGTGCATTTTTGAATGACAAACTTGATTTGGCACAAGCTGAAGCGATTGCTGACTTGATTGATGCGAGCTCTGAGCAAGCAGCTCGTTCCGCAATGAACTCGTTACAAGGTGCTTTTTCATCTCATATTCATCAGTTAGTGGAAGCACTCACTCACTTGCGCATCTATGTGGAAGCTGCGATTGACTTTCCAGATGAAGAAATTGATTTCCTATCTGACGGTAAAATTGAAGCCAAATTGAATGAAGTTGTGGCGGATTTAGACCAAGTTCGTTCTCAAGCCCGTCAAGGTAGCCTGTTACGTGAAGGCATGAAAGTGGTGATTGCAGGGCGACCAAATGCCGGGAAATCTAGCTTATTGAATGCATTAGCGGGTCGAGAAGCGGCCATCGTTACTGATATTGCAGGCACCACGCGTGATGTACTGCGCGAACATATTCATATTGACGGTATGCCACTGCATATTATTGATACCGCGGGCTTACGTGAGGCTAGCGACGAAGTGGAGCGTATCGGTATTGAACGCGCTTGGAAAGAGATTGAGCAAGCTGACCGTGTATTATTTATGGTGGACAGCACCACCACGGACGCGACTGAGCCACAAGAAATTTGGCCAGAATTTATGGCTCGCCTGCCAGAAACGTTGCCTGTTACGGTTATTCGTAATAAAGCCGATAAAACAGGTGAGTCAGTGGAGTTTGTCGCCGATGCTCGTTATCCATTGATCCGCTTATCTGCCCGTGAAGAAAAAGGCATTGATTTGCTGCGCGATCACCTCAAAGAAACCATGGGCTTCAATAGCAATACAGAAGGTGGGTTCCTTGCTCGTCGTCGCCACTTGCAAGCGTTGAATAATGCGGCAACCCATTTAGCTCAAGGTTATGACCAGTTAGTGAATGCTCGCTCCGGTGAGTTATTGGCTGAAGAGTTACGCTTAGCTCAGCAAGAACTGAGCGAAATTACGGGTGAATTTACCTCTGATGATTTGTTAGGGCGTATTTTCTCGAGTTTCTGTATTGGTAAGTGATTAAGTGAAATAAAAACCAAAACCATTTTCCCAGAGTTGGGAAAATGGTGGTTATCTCTTCATAGAATACAGAAAATCCTGCCTACTATTGAAAATTTATTCTTTTTAATATTTCTCATCGCAATTAAATTATAAAAACTAATACCAATTTTTATGCTCTTTAACGTAATCGATTTTAAATATAATAAAAACGATCTTTACAGATAAAACGGTTTTTATTCGATTCTAAAATAGAAAGGATTTAAAGTGGGTACATATCAAGATTATATTTCTAATGAAAGAGTTAATATTAGTATTATTAAAGAAAATAATAAAAGTCGAGTTCATGCACTCTATGTTGAACGAGAGAATTCATCATGTTTAAATCTTATTTTTTCAAATATAAATTTACCATCCAACGCATTTGTGGAGTTTGAATATGGTGAAAATATATTACAGAGAGAATTTTTCCATAATGTTGATGAGCCAGCTATTTTTATTCCAGGTCAATCGGTAAATATTCGTGTTATTTTACCTAAAGCATCTTATTTAGGTCATGACTATTCATTGACGTTAAGTCATGTTTTACATGATAGTAATCCAAAGGTCATTATTGGCGAAGATGAGCGAAAACCCTATATTTGTTATGAAGGGACTCAAATTGCGGCGCATGGGCTGTCGTGTGCGGCAGCGAAAGTTGGCGGTCGAGCATCTTGTTCACTTATCGGGAATAAAAACCATCTACTGACGAACAACCATGTTGTCGAAAGCGACCCAGATTTAGAGAATGGTGAAATTTGGTTTAACTGGTTTAATGAATCTTGTGATTCGACATCCCCAGCGACTGAACCTGTGCGCTTAAAGCCGGGAAAAGTATTAAAACATGGTGTTAGCATTGGTGATTATGATTATGCACTGTTTACACTGGATAGTTTTGACTATGTTTATTCCAATGTAAAAGCACTGTTTGGTGGGTTAGCATTAAGTCAAAATAACCCTGTAGAAGGGGATAAAATTTATATACCTCAATATGGTGACGGTGGATTACGACCAATGCATATTGGCGATATCAAAGATGGCGAATATGCTGAAATATTAACCGTCATTAATGATGGGAAAAAAATAACCTACAATGCAGACTCTCAAGGTGGCTCATCTGGTTCTCCGGTTATTTCGCGAGAAACACATGAAGTTGTCGGACTGCATTGGGGGGGAAGTAATGTCAATGTGGGAGTTTCAGCTCAAAACTTGAATGCAGAAATAGGCAGTTTAATTGAAAATAGTAATATACCGGTAATTGGATTAGGTAATGTATTATCAACTAATTTAGAATTAACGCCAATTAATGCCTCTGAAACAACAATTCCAATATCATTAGGTTCTGATAGTTATATTGAGTTTTTTGATACCGTTAAAATAAAGAATGAAGAAAATCACTCTTTATTAACTGTTGGGGCTATTAATTTAATCACACAGAAAATATTTCCAATTACCTTTAAAGCCAGCTTAGTCAGTGGGGAGTATCAAACTCATCTTGAGGATAAAAAAGTGACTGGTGACGTTACTTTGAAAATATTTGATATTGATCTTAAAGAAAATGGCGTAATAAAATCTTGGATTGTATTTAAAATATTAAATGGCACGGAAAATATCAAAAATCACGTTATTCGCGTTATTTTTGATAACTATGATCCTTACGATGCACCTTTTGAAATAGAGAGCGCGGACGTTTTAAACTTAAGTGTTAATCACGCTCAAAAAAATTGTGTTGATTATCAGATAAAAGAGCGTGATGACCATGGATTTGTTGCGTTATATCGTCATGAAGGTCCCACATTCTTGGTTTTGTATGAAACTGCATATTCTAAAGTCAGGGCATTATTAAAGACCGAATCGGGTGACGAGATATTCGTGAATCTTCGAGGATGGCGTGAAACGGACGGCTCCTCAGCTTCAATGAATACGACAAAAACGAGCGCATCGTCGAATAAATACGCCAAGCTTATATTAGAGTACCTCCCTGAAGATAATCCATATCTAGAATTAAAACAGGAGGTTTATGAAGGAATTATTCCATTACAGGCACGCTCATGGGATGGAGAGGCAAGTAAAAATATTTTAGTGAAAGTGTCGTTGGTTTCTGCATAAGAGAAACACCATCGAACAGTGCATTTATGGGTGCGAAAAAGTGAAACTATCTTTTTAATTTCTTTATAGTTTCACGTTTGGATTCAATCCCTCACCCGACTCGGATGGGTAAATACGGTGGCTTTACCTTGGCGGCAAAAACCCACTAGCGTTAAATTGGCCTTCTCGGCGACTTCAATCGCCAATGACGTTGCGGCTGAAACCGCAAACAGAATTTCCGCACCACAGCTTGCGGCTTTTTGTACCATCTCATAACTTGCGCGGCTAGACACCAAAATAGCGCCTTGTTGCCAGTCAGAGCGGCTTTTCATTCCCAGTAGCTTATCCAACGCCACATGGCGACCCACATCTTCGCATCCTCCAACGAGATGACCTTCAGGAGAAATCCATGCAGCAGCATGAGTACAACCTGTTAATGCGCCAATTTCTTGAACTGTCTTCAATTCTTGCAGGGCATTATCGAGGTAAGATAAGGAAAATGTTTGAGTGAATGGCAGCGGAGTGAGCGGTTTGAAAATCTCGTCGAGTTGTTCTGTGCCACAAATACCACAACCAGTTCGCCCTGTAAGATTACGCCGACGCTCTTTGAGCGCCATAAAGCGGCGGCTCGACAGCTCGATATGCACCTCAATACCTCGATGACAGCCTTGAACAATATCAATTCCGCGAATTTCATCACGGGATTGTATAATCCCTTCTGATAATGAAAATCCGACAGCAAAATCCTCCAGATCTTTTGGTGTCGCCATCATTACCACATGGGATATGCCGTTATAGACGAGCGCGATAGGGATTTCTTCTGCAACGAAATCATTAACCAGTGAACCGAGGTTATTTTTTTGTTGCACAGTTGTAGGGTGAACACCGATCATTTTAGATAATCTAGAGTTATTTGTAGTATTTGTTTCATACATTAGATGAATTCCTATCACTAATGATACATAATATTCGATATGGGTAAAAAGAATTTACACCATTTATCAGGCAATGAACCTGAATACGTAAGGAAGACGTTGAATAAGAACAGTTTACCTCAAACTTGGTGATGAAGTTAGGTAAACATGAGCAATGTATATGAGGAGATCCCCCATGCAAGTCAGCAGAAGGCAGTTCTTTAAGATCTGCGCTGGCGGTATGGCAGGTACAACGGCAGCGGCGCTGGGTTTTGCTCCAGCAACTGCATTAGCCTCTACACGCCAGTATAAATTATTGCGTGCTAAAGAGACTCGAAATACCTGTACCTACTGTTCTGTCGGCTGTGGGCTGTTAATGTACAGCCTAGGTGATGGCGCGAAAAATGCGAAAGAAAGCATTTTTCATATCGAAGGGGACCCGGATCATCCGGTAAACCGTGGTGCACTTTGTCCTAAAGGTGCAGGATTAATCGACTTTATCCACAGTGAAAGTCGACTCAAATATCCAGAAGTTCGCGAACCAGGCACTAACGAGTGGAAACGCATCACTTGGGACGACGCGTTTGACCGCATCGCCAAGTTAATGAAAGAAGACCGTGATGCAAACTTCGTTAAACAGAATAAAGATGGTGTGACGGTCAACCGTTGGTTAACCACCGGTATGCTGTGTGCATCAGCGGCAAGTAACGAAACAGGTTTTGTCACCCAAAAATTTAGTCGCGCCCTCGGCATGCTTGCCGTGGATAACCAAGCGCGTGTCTGACACGGACCAACGGTAGCAAGTCTTGCTCCAACATTTGGTCGCGGTGCGATGACCAACCACTGGGTTGATATTAAAAACGCAAACCTAGTCGTTGTTATGGGTGGTAATGCGGCAGAAGCGCATCCAGTTGGTTTCCGCTGGGCGATGGAAGCAAAAATCCATAACAAAGCCAAATTAATCGTAATCGATCCTCGCTTTACCCGTACTGCGGCTGTGGCGGATTTTTACACGCCTATTCGTTCAGGTACTGATATTGCCTTCCTGTCAGGTGTTATTAAATACTTGCTGGATAACGAAAAAATTCAACGTGAATATGTTGAGGCGTACACTAACGCTAGCTTAGTTATCCGTGAAGATTTCGGTTTTGATGACGGTCTGTTCACAGGCTATGACGCTGAAAAACGTCAATACGATAAAACGACGTGGAACTATGAGATGGATGAGAACGGCTTAGCGCTGCGCGATCCAACTCTGAAAAACCCGCGTTGTGTTCTGAACTTACTGAAAGAACACGTTAGCCGTTATACCCCAGAAGTGGTTAACAACATCTGTGGTACGCCAATCAAAGACTTCTTACAAGTCTGCGAATACATTGCAGAAACGAGCGCGAAAGACAAAACAGCGTCCTTCTTATACGCGCTGGGTTGGACCCAACACACCATCGGTGCGCAAAATATTCGTACCATGGCGATGATCCAGTTACTGCTGGGTAACATGGGTATGTTAGGTGGTGGTGTTAACGCATTGCGTGGACACTCAAACATCCAAGGTCTGACTGACTTAGGTCTGTTATCACAGAGCTTACCGGGCTACCTGACGTTACCATCAGAAAAACAAACGACCTTAGAAAGCTATTTAGCAGCGAACACGCCGAAAGCAACAGTTGCTGGGCAAGTGAACTATTGGGGTAACTACCCTAAATTCTTCGTTAGCTTAATGAAGACTTTCTATGGTGATAAAGCGCAAAAAGAGAATGACTGGGGCTTCGACCTGTTACCTAAGTGGGATCAGGGCTACGATGTTTTACGTTATTTCGACATGATGGATAAAGGTGAAGTGAATGGCTATATCTGCCAAGGCTTTAACCCATTAGCCTCATTCCCGAACAAAAACAAAGTCTCGAAATCACTTTCTAAGCTGAAATTCTTAGTGACTATCGATCCGCTGAATACAGAAACTGCAAACTTCTGGCAAAACCACGGCGAAATGAACGATGTGAAACCGGAAGAAATTCAAACGACCGTGTTCCGTCTGCCATCTTGCTGCTTCGCTGAAGAGAACGGTTCGATTGTAAACTCCGCGCGTTGGTTACAGTGGCACTGGAAAGGTGCGGACGCCCCAGGTGAAGCTATCAGTGATGGTGAAATCCTGTCAGGTATCTATCATCGTCTACGCCAAATGTATGCAGCTGAAGGCGGCGCGGCACCTGAACAGGTTCTGAGCATGACGTGGGACTACCTTGACCGCGATAACCCAACGCCGGAAGAAGTGGCTCAAGAAAGTAACGGCTATGCGTTAGAAGACCTGAAAGATGCTGATGGCAATGTGATTGTGAAAAAAGGCGAACTGCTTAGCTCGTTTGCTCAATTACGTGATGACGGTACTACAGCAAGTGGTTGCTGGATCTTCTCTGGTAGCTGGACGCCGAAAGGTAACCAAATGGCTAACCGTGATAACTCCGACCCAACGGGTCTGGGTAATACATTAGGTTGGGCATGGGCATGGCCACTGAACCGCCGCGTTATTTATAACCGTGCATCCGCTGACCCAATGGGTAAACCGTGGGATCCTAAGCGTCAAATCCTTGAGTGGAATGGTAGCAAGTGGGTAGGTATGGATATTCCTGACTACAGCACTGCGGCACCAGGAAGCGGTGTAGGTCCATTTATCATGCAGCCAGAAGGTATGGGTCGTTTATTTGCGCTGGATAAAATGGCAGAAGGTCCGTTCCCTGAGCACTACGAACCAATCGAAACGCCGTTAGATACTAACCCACTGCACCCAAATGTGGTTTCAAACCCTGCTGCTCGTGTGTTTAAAGACGACTGGGCACAAATGGGTAAAGCGACAGAGTTCCCATATGTGGGCACGACTTACCGCTTAACCGAACACTTCCACTATTGGACTAAGCATGCGTTGTTAAATGCCATTATCCAACCTCAACAGTTCATTGAAATTGGTGAACGTTTAGCGAAAGAGAAAGGCATCGAGCAAGGTGATACGGTTAAGGTGAGTTCTAAGCGGGGTTACATCAAAGCGAAAGCGGTTGTCACCAAACGAATTAAAACCCTACAAGTGGATGGAAAAGACATCGATACCATCGGTATTCCAATTCACTGGGGCTTTGAAGGTTTAGCGGTGAAAGGCTTTCTTGCGAATACGCTGACACCTTATGTTGGTGATGCGAATACTCAGACGCCGGAATTTAAATCATTCCTTGTCAATGTGGAAAAGGTGTAAGGAGATAAATTATGTCAATGCAATCACAGGACATTATTCGTCGCTCTGCCACCAATTCCCTGACTCCCGCACCTCAGGTGCGGGACTATAAGGAAGAAGTTGCAAAGCTGATTGACGTCACAACCTGTATCGGCTGTAAAGCGTGTCAGGTTGCGTGTTCCGAATGGAACGATATCCGTGACAAAATCGGGACTAACGTTGGGGTGTATGACAACCCAACGGATTTAACCGCGAAGTCATGGACGGTTATGCGCTTCTCTGAAGTTGAAGAGAACGATAAATTTGAGTGGCTGATCCGTAAAGATGGCTGTATGCACTGTGCTGACCCTGGCTGTCTGAAGGCATGTCCATCAGAAGGCGCTATCGTCCAGTACAAAAACGGTATCGTGGATTTCCAATCTGAACACTGTATCGGTTGTGGTTATTGTATCGCGGGTTGCCCGTTCAACGTGCCACGCATCAACAAGGAAGACAACCGTGCTTACAAATGTACGCTGTGTGTTGACCGTGTTGAAGTCGGTCAAGAGCCAGCGTGTGTGAAAACATGTCCAACAGGAGCCATTCACTTTGGTTCGAAGGAAGACATGATTGGCATGGCTGGTGAGCGTGTTGAAGAGCTGAAAACGCGTGGTTATGCAAATGCAGGTTTATACGATCCGCAAGGTGTGGGTGGTACGCACGTTATGTACGTATTGCATCACGCGGATAAGCCGCAGTTGTATCATGGGTTACCTGAAAATCCGACCATCAGTCCAACAGTCACCTTCTGGAAAGGTATCTGGAAACCGATGGCAGCGGTAGGTTTTGCTGCAACATTTGCGGCGGCGATTTTCCACTATGTGGGAATTGGTCCAAACCGCGTCTCCAAGAAAGATGAAGAAGAGGCTCTAGAAGATTTGCATGATGCAATGTCATCTGACACTTCGAAATCAAAAGAAGGGGAGGATCAGAAATGATGCCAGATGATAACGACAAAATTATTCGCCACAAACCGATTGAAAGGATCAATCACTGGGCGGTTGTGATTTGCTTCTTGTTCACTGCCATCAGCGGGTTGGGCTTTTTCTTCCCATCCTTGAACTGGTTTATGAACATTTTAGGCACTCCACAGCTGTCTCGAATTTTGCATCCATTCGTGGGTACGGCGATGTTCCTGCTGTTCGTGTTTATGTTCTTCCGTTATTTTCACCATAACTTCATCAATAAAGATGATATCAAGTGGGCGAAAAATATCGGTAAAGTCCTGAAAAACGAAGAAGCGGGTGATGTAGGACAATACAACCTTGGTCAAAAAGGGGTGTATTGGGTCGTCACTATCTGCTTGTTGGCACTGGTTGTGAGTGGCGTGATTATGTGGCGTCCATTCTTTGCGGATTACTTCCCAATTCCAGTGTATCGCGCAGCGATTATTATTCACTCGCTGTCAGCTATTGGCTTGATCCTGATGATTATCGTTCACGCTTATGCAGCAATTTGGGTCAAAGGCTCAGTACGTGCGATGGTTGAAGGTTGGGTAACACGTGGTTGGGCGAGAAAGCACCACCCGCGTTGGTATCGTGAGCTGGTTGCTAAAGAGAAACAGCAGAAAGAGCAGCAAGAGAAAAACTAAGGGTTTTATCTCGATGAATCAAGCTCACAACTCTGTTGTGGGCTTGGCTTGCTGACAAAGAGGGATAAAAGCGTGGTTTTTCCCTCTTTGTGTTATCAGGCGAAAATCAATAAATTGATTTTCCTTGTTAATTTTACAATCCAAAAGAGCCATTTCCAAACCGAATGGGTTTGTCAATGGTCTGAGCCCACAACTCTGTTGTGGGCTTTTTTATGGTGAAAAAGGGTTGGGTTAATCACGGATTGTAAAGCTATAAATCAGTGCACATCCCAAGAGAAGTAATACCGCAGAGAATCCGACGTACTGGTAATGAACGGATAACACCCCGCCGGCTAAGCCACCCGCAATAAACGAGAGTACCGCAAACAGTAAGACTTTTTTGCTACTGTCACCGGAGACGTTTTTCAAAAAGGCATTAATGCAGGATGTCGTCATACCAGTCACATAGGTTGAATGGATCCCGACAGTTCCCGCCTTATTAAAGTAACCATTCTGAATCCCCATTGATAAGCTAATGAGTAAAATGGCTAAGTCTGGGGAATATAACGGCTGGATGAAAAAGTAAACAATAAAAACACTGCTAAAAATTATAAATACCAGACCTAGGACAAAGCGGTATAACACAATTGCGCTATGCTTGAGCCTAACCCACGAACCCAAAAATGTTCCTGCAAAAAATCCTAATATGGAGATTGCAGAGAGGAGTAGCATACCAATATTCATTTTGGCGAGGTAAATCATACTGAGAATGCTATTTCCCGTCAGATGACCGGTAAAAACTTCAAATATGACAAATGAACAGGCATCGACAAATCCGCCAATAAAGGCAAGCAATAAAAAGAAAGGTGTGTGAGACTTCGCTTCGAAGTTAAATAATGACGTCATATTGTCACCTTATGTGCGGAGAAAGTGTATACCATTATATGCGGCAATCTAATCAACATCATGGAAATAACGGTATTTATATCAAATAAAAACACCCTAATATGAATTTGTTATTCCCTTATATAAGTAAGGGTTAATGACGGTGAATATTCGAGGGCTAGAGTAGCCTATCAGTGACTTTTGTTTTATCCTGACGGGTACAACGGCAAGACTTGCTGGTTAATCGAATATTTTCTTAGAGGCTTGCGGGGAAATGCGAATAGGCAATTTCTCGGAGTAAGTTGTTATAAAAAATATAAAAGAGAGAGAGCAATGGGTATTCGTATCGTCCCGAAAGAAGAATTAGGTCAAGAAAGATTAAAAGAGAAAGGCATCGGTTTTATTCCGCCTGTTTTATTCCCGAATTTAAAAAACCTTTACCAACGTCGCGCCGAAAGATTGAAAGAATTAGGCATTGGTGAGCATCCTTTTGCAGATTATCTGAACTTCGCCGCTGAAGTGGCAACAGCGCAAAATAATGCTCAACATGACAATCCATTAGAGATGGACATGGAAGCGGTTTTAGCTCGTGCAACGGCAACAAATACGCCACCATTAGATGCAAAAACGTTCCCTCGCACGGCACATTGGCACAAATTACTGACTTCAATCATTGCTGAATTGATGCCGATCGTACCGGATTCTGTACGTACTGCCCTTGAAAACTTAGAAAAAGCATCTGAAGCTGAACTCGAAGAGATGGCAACTGCGTTATTAAACGAACAGTTCGAAAAAGTCCCTGCGGATAAATCGATGTTTATCTGGGCGGCATTGTCTGTGTATTGGGCGCAGATGGCAGCAAATATTCCAGGTAAAGCGCGAGCTGAACATGGCGACCATCGTCATTTTTGCCCTGTATGCAACAGCATGCCAGTATCGAGCATTGTCCAAATTGGTACAACTCAAGGCTTACGTTATCTGCACTGCACGTTGTGTGAAACAGAGTGGCACATGGTCCGTGTGAAATGCAGTAACTGCGAACAAACTCGCGATCTGAACTACTGGTCACTAGATGATGAAAATGCTGCAGTGAAGGCAGAAAGTTGTGGTGACTGCGGCAGTTACTTGAAAGTGCTATATCAAGAAAAAGAAGCGAAAGTAGAAGCCGTTGCAGATGATTTAGCCTCGATCATTTTAGATGCACGTATGGAAGAAGAAGGTTTTGCCCGTAGCAGCATTAACCCGTTCTTATTCCCCGGCGAAAAATAACCGTTAGCAGCACAGTAAGAGAAGAGTGACTATGGCTGAATCAAATGCCGCGCTATATCGTCAACTGCCAGCCATCGACAAGCTTTTGCAATTCGATGAGGCGCAAATATTGGTGGAAAAATCGGGTTTGCATTGGGTAACCGAATGTTTACGAGAAATGCAGGAACAAGCTCGAACGTCTATTGCACAAGACGGATGTTTACCAGATTGGCACCAGGATTGGTTAGCAGAGCTGTCTGTTCGCCATGATAGGCTGCAACAAAGCGCATTAAGAAACGTCTACAATTTGACAGGGACAGTGTTGCACACCAATTTAGGGCGTGCAGTGATGTCCAATGCTGCGATTCATGCAGTTTCGCAAGTCATGAGTTCACCCGTTACCCTAGAATATTCCCTTGATGGCGCAACGCGAGGGCATCGCGACCGCGCCATTGCTGACTTACTGTGTCAACTTACTGGTGCTGAAGATGCCTGTATTGTGAACAACAATGCGGCGGCTGTTTTACTGTTATTAGCGACGGTTGCCCCGCAGCGTGAGGTCATTGTTTCCCGTGGTGAGCTGGTGGAAATTGGGGGGGCATTCCGTGTCCCTGATGTGATGGCTCAAGCGGGATGCAAGTTAGTCGAGGTTGGTACGACTAACCGAACGCATTTACGGGATTATGAAAATGCGATTAATGACCAAACTGGGTTATTAATGAAAGTGCATACCAGTAACTACAGTATTGAAGGTTTTACTGCGGAAGTCGAAGGGGAAGCGCTGGCGGAATTAGGGCAAAAATACCAATTACCGACAGCGATTGATTTAGGCAGTGGTTCCATGATTGATATGACTGCCTATGGGCTACCCGCGGAGCCAATGCCACAAGCATATTTATCTCAAGGCATTGATTTGGTTTCCATCTCTGGAGACAAACTACTAGGAGGTCCTCAGGCGGGGATCATTCTTGGTAAGAAAAAATGGATTGACGCCATTCAAAAACACCCATTAAAACGTGCACTTCGCGTGGATAAAATGGTACTGGCAGCATTAGAAGCGACCCTGAAGCTCTATTTGACGCCGGAAAAATTAACTGCTGAACTTCCAACATTGCGCTGGTTAACGCGTTCTCAAGATACTATCAAACAGAGTGCCGACAATATTTTAGTGAAGCTACAAGCGTATTATGGCGACCGTTTTTTCGTGGAAGCGGAACCGTGTTTGTCGCAGATTGGTAGTGGTTCACTGCCCGTAGACCGATTACCGAGCTACGCCATTACGTTTGCTCCCCTTGATGGGAAAGGCGGCGGCTTAGAACGTCTTGCTAGCGATTGGCGTCAATTACCTCAACCCGTGATTGGTCGTTTAAAAGATGGCAAATTATGGTTAGACCTACGCTGTCTTGATGATGAACACGGATTAGTACAGGCTTTATTGTCATGATTTTTGCGACTGCGGGTCATGTTGACCATGGTAAAACATCCTTAATTCAAGCGCTGACAGGCGTTAATACGGCGCACTTGCCGGAAGAAAAAAAACGGGGAATGACCATTGATCTTGGCTATGCTTATTGGCCTCAGTCAGATGGGTGTTCAATCGGTTTTATTGACGTTCCTGGGCATGAAAAATTCCTCGCTAACATGTTGGCGGGTATTGGTGGTATTAACCACGCACTGTTAGTGGTCGCCTGTGATGATGGGGTGATGGCTCAAACCCTTGAGCACCTCGCTATTTTACGTCTTGCGGGCTGCCAAGCTATTACGGTTGTTTTAACGAAAGCCGACCGTGCTGATGCGCATCGCGTGGATGAAGTCACTCAACAAGTTCAATCAGAGCTGCGCCGTCAAGGTTGGTTAAATACTCCCCTCTTTATCACGTCAGCCAGTACAGGATTAGGTATTGATGAACTGCGCCAATACCTACAACAGCTGCATCAACAACAAGATGCTGATATCGATTTGCAACGACGTTTTCGTTTAGCGATTGACCGTATTTTCCATGTGAAAGGCGCGGGGATTGTGGTAACAGGAACGGCGCTGGCAGGCAAAGTGAGTGTAGGTGAGTCTTTATGGGTCACGGGGGCAGATACCCCGGTGCGTATTCGTGGGATCCATCGCCAAAACCAAATGGCCGAGTTTGCGCAAGCAGGAGACCGTGTTGCACTTAACTTAACCGGGAATATCGATAAAGAGTCGATCACCCGTGGTGATTGGTTACTTGCAGAACAGCCTGCGTTTATTGCATCTCGTGTGATTGTGGAGCTCGCGTGTGATGCCCCACTCAAGCATTGGCAGCCAGTGCACCTTTACCATGGTGCTAGCCATATTACAGGGCGAGTCTCCTTGCTCACAGAAGTGGGCGAAACGCCGATGTTGGCTGAGTTGATTTTAGATACACCACTGTGGCTGGTGGATAACGATCGCTTAATTATCCGTGATATCAGTGCACGACAAACGCTGGCGGGCGCTCGAGTTATCCGCTTAGTCTCTCCGCGTCGTGGTAAAAGACAGCCTGAATTTCTTGATTGGTTATCCCGCCTGTGTACAACGAATGATGAGCTTACACAGCTGAACTTACAGCTACCCAGCGGTGAGCTAAACTTAAACAACTACGGTTGGGCGCGTCAGCTCACCCAATTCGCATTAAATTCGCTATTGGAGCAAGTGGCAATTGTGCGTGTCGGGGATGTGGTGTTGTCTGAGTTTAAAGCGCAGGTTGCCAAAGATAAGCTTATCCAATCCCTTGAAAACTTTAATGAAGTTCATAGCGATCAGATTGGCGTTGGTAAAGCGCGTTTAAAACGCATGGCATTACCCACGATGGAAGAAAACTTGGTCTTCAAACTGATTAACGATTTGATTGCCGAGGGAACTATAAAACAGACTCGTGGTTGGCTGCATATGCCGCAACATGGGTTAGTGTTTGATGCGAAACAACAAGAGATTTGGCGACAAGTGGAAGGGCTGTTTTCTCATCCTGAAGCACGTTGGGTCCGTGATATTGCGGTAGAAACAGGTCATGATGAAGACACGATTCGCCGCGTTTTGAAAAAAGCAGCGCAAATGGGACTCATCATTGCGATTGTGAGAGACAGATACTATAGCAGTGAACAAATTCGTCAATTTGCGCAGATTATTTTGCGCTATTGTACTGAGCATGAGGTGATTTTTGCCGCTGATTTTCGTAATGAGCTCGGTATTGGGCGTAAGCTCGCCATCCAAATTTTAGAGTTTTTTGACAAGAGTGGTTTCACTCGACGTAAAGAGGATGGGCATTATTTACGAGACAAAGGCATTTTCGTTGAATAAATTGTCGTGTTATCGTCGTTATAATGTTGGCTGTTTTATTAACCCTGATATTTTTTGAATTGTGGAAATCAAATGAATAAAAAACTAATTGCGAGTATTTATCTGGCGCTGATTTTTATTGGCTCGCTATTTTTAGTCTTTGAAAAAAGTGGCGTTATCTACCCAGGTCTGATTTCCATTTGTGTTTATGCTGTCATTTTTGGCGCCCTATTTACGCTGACAGCACGCTGGCTTTTCTCTGCAGTTATCACAAGCACCCTGTTTATTATCATCAAAATGTTTAACCAGTTGAAAGTGCACTATTACAAAGAGCAACTTTTCTTCACGGACATTAATTTGATGACGGATACCTCTAACTTAGGGACATTAGGCCACTATTGGTTAGCGGGAGTGGCGGTTCTCGGATTATTTATTCTGCTTATCATCAATGGTGTGATCAGCTGGCGTCTGTCCACACCCTGCAAACGATGGATATCCCGAGTGGTGAGTGTGCTTATGATTGTTGTAGGGTATTTCGGTGCTGATTGGGCAAGTACGCATTACTTCGATAAATGGTCACAAACCTTACCTAAAGGGCGTGGTACAGTCACTAACTTGGTTATGTCTGCACAGAATGCAAAATATAAATCACCGCATTTTGTAGGCGATTCTAGCTATTTCGAACAAAAAGCCGCGAATATTTCTCTTGTGAATAACGTGCAAACCGAAAAGCCTGACATTGTATTGCTATTACAAGAATCTACAGTTAATCCAACAGTTTACGATTTGCCTGCGGGAACTAAATTGCCAGAATTATTTATGTTCCAGCAAGATGCTAATTTGGTTGCACACAGTCCGATGCGCGTACAAACCTTTGGCGGTGGTACGTGGTTATCCGAATTTTCGGCATTAACTGGATTAAATAGCGATGATTTTGGTGCACAAAAAAGTGGCGTGTTCTATTTTGTCGTTGACCATTTAAATAACAGCTTATTTAAAGAGATGAAAGCGAATGGCTATTATACGGTCGTACTGACGCCGTTTAATAAAGGGGCTTATCACTCTGGGCATGCATATGAAACCTTGGGGGTTGACCGAATTATTCAACCGCAGGAGTTGGGTTACCCTGGTAAGTTGCAAGATAATTTATGGACGATAAGCACGGAAGATATGCTGAAGTATGTGAAAGAAATTTTGGCACAAGAAACCGATAAACCGGTCTTTATTTTCTCTTTAACCATGTATGAACACGGGCCTTATAAAGAGGGACACAGTGATGATTATGGGATTAAAGATAAACTTGATAATAAAGATTCAGCCGGTGAGTTTAGTCACTATATGGAAAAAATTGTCCACTCAGATGATGCTATTCGTGATTTTGTTGCGTTTATGGAAAAACGTCAACGTCCACTTATGTTCCTCTATTTTGGGGATCATCAACCGGGTATCAGTTTAAATAAATACCAGTCTCCATTCTCTTCACCTGCGTATACAACGCAGTTCACCTTACGAGATAATCTGAAATCAGGCACTTCAATAAAGTCGGGCGAATTAACAGATATTTCATTCTTAGGTGGAATGTTATTGGAACGTGCAAATCTCAAAGTATCACCGTTTTATGAAGCCAATATTAAGATGCGCCATTTGTGTGACGGTAAACTAAATGACTGTGAAGATAAGCAGTTACTCGATGGTTACCGCCACTATGTTTATCATGTGCTGGGTGTCGCTAATAAAGATGAGGCTAAGTAGTTTATCTCTAATTAATGCTAGAATATTGATAAACCATCATTTAATAACGAAAGAAGATAACAAATATGAAATATTTGGTCACGGGAAGTGCTGGATTTATTGGTTTTAGATTGTGCCAAAGACTGTTAGAAAATGGGCATGAAGTTGTCGGTATCGACAACATGAACGCTTATTACGATCAGGGTTTGAAACAGTCTCGCCTGCATATTCTTGAACAATATCCGCAGTTCCGCTTTATTCCTCTTGATATCACAGACCGTGAAAAAGTGTTGGTGCTGTGTACGCAAGAGAATTTTGACCGCGTTATCCATCTTGCAGCACAGGCAGGGGTGCGTTACTCATTACAAAACCCCTTTGCCTATGCAGACAGTAATCTGAATGGGCACTTGGCGATTTTAGAAGGTTGCCGCCAAGCGAAAGTGAAGCATTTAGTGTATGCCTCTTCAAGTTCCGTGTATGGCGTGACAGATAAAATGCCATTTACGACTGACATGCCAACCGATCACCCTGTTTCATTGTATGCGGCAACCAAAAAAGCCAATGAGCTGATGGCGCATTCCTATTCACACTTGTATCAACTTCCGACAACGGGTTTACGCTTCTTCACTGTGTATGGTCCATGGGGGCGCCCAGATATGGCGCTGTTTAAATTCACCAAGGCTATCTTAGCGGGTGAGCCCATCGATGTTTATAATAATGGTAATCTGAGCCGTGATTTCACGTTCATTGATGATATTGTTGAAGGTGTTATTCGTATTTCAGATATAATCCCACAAGCAGATCCGCAAAATCATTCAGATTCGCCAGCGCAAAGCAGCGCTCCTTACCGCATTTATAATATTGGTAACGGACAGCCTGTGAAGCTGATCGATTTTATTTCGGCATTGGAAAAGGCATTAGGGAAAGAAGCCATTAAGAACTTCTTACCAATGCAAGCGGGTGATGTTTACACGACATGGGCAGACACTGAAGACTTATTTAATGTCACTGGTTATCGCCCACACGTTTCTATTGAGCAGGGTGTTCAGGCGTTTGTTGACTGGTATAAATCGTATTACCACCGCTAATACCGATCATCAATATCATCTACCACCTGTAATATCCGCAGAAGGATTTGAGAGGCAAGTTTGAAAATAGCAATCGCAGGGACCGGTTACGTCGGTCTGTCTAACGCCATGTTACTGTCACAACACCACGAAGTGGTGGCGGTCGATATCATCCCTGAAAAAGTGGCGATGCTGAACAATAAGCAATCCCCGATTATCGACACTGAAATCGAGCAGTTTTTAACGGAAAAACAGCTGAACTTCCGTGCGACCGAAGATAAAGTCGAAGCCTATACTGGCGCGCAATACGTGATTGTTGCCACCCCTACGGATTACGACCCAAAAACCAACTACTTCAACACCAATTCAGTCGAGTCCGTCATTCATGATGTGAACAAACTGAATCCAGACGCCACGATTATCGTGAAATCCACCATTCCAGTGGGCTTTACTGCGCGTCTGCGTGAAGAGTTTGGCTACACTAACGTGATTTTCTCCCCAGAATTCTTACGTGAAGGTCGCGCCCTGTGGGATAACCTGTACCCATCCCGTATTGTGGTGGGTGAGCGTTCTGAACGTGCGCAGATTTTTGCTGACTTGCTGTTAGAAGGCGCGATTAAGAAAGACGTCCCAGCACTGTTCACTGATGGTACTGAAGCGGAAGCCATCAAACTGTTTGCGAACACGTTCTTAGCGATGCGTGTCGCGTACTTCAATGAGTTAGACACCTACGCAGAAAGCCGTGGCTTAAATGCGCGCCAAATCATTGAAGGGGTTTCTTTAGACCCGCGTATCGGCAGCCATTACAATAACCCATCCTTTGGCTACGGTGGTTACTGCTTACCGAAAGATACGAAGCAGTTACTGGCAAACTACGACGATGTGCCAAATAACCTGATTAATGCGATTGTGGAATCTAACCGCACCCGTAAAGACTTTATCTCCGATGCGATTATCGCCAAAGCGCCACGTAAAGTGGGCGTATATCGCTTAGTGATGAAAGCGGGCTCTGATAATTTCCGTGCTTCGGCCGTTCAAGGCGTGATGAAACGCATTAAAGCGAAAGGGATTGAAGTGGTGGTTTACGAGCCGGTACTCAAAGAAGACGAATTCTTCCGCTCGAAAGTTATCCGTGATTTAGACGCGTTCAAAGCCGAATGTGACATTATTCTGGCAAACCGTATGGTGCCTGAACTGGGCGATGTGGCGGATAAAGTCTATACCCGTGACTTGTTTGGTAATGATTAAGATTAGCTGACGACTTACATAGTCAGCGGTTATTGATAATGAAGAATGCCCCACATGTTGGGGCATTTTTTTATTTTTTAAGTCTGAGTCGATAACTATTCGGACAGGTAGCTTTCCATTACCATTCCCCCCGCGCCTTGCGCGACAATTTCATAGGAATCATTCGCGGGATAAATTCTGGGCTTAATATTGGGAAAAATAGAGAGTTTCTGTTCAATGGACTTTTTGGTCATGTCGAAGAAGTGGTTTTTCGGGGTGAGGGTTCCGCCACAAACTACGACATCGGCTTGGGTTATTAACACCGCGTTGGCAATCGCAATTCCATAGTAATAAGCCGCTTCCTCAAGTGCTTCAAGGCACACTTCATCATTTTGAGCGAGAGCTTGGAAAATAGTGTGGTAGTTAATTTCAGCTTCGGATGTGACGAGTTGGTTAATGACTGATGGTTTGCCAAGTCGAAGATGCTGAATGACGCGTGATTTGATCGCCTGCAAAGAACTGTACTGTTTTAAACAGCCAAATGAGCCGCATTCACAGCGCTGCCCATTGATATCAATTGTGATGTGCCCAAAAGCTTGCGCTGTACTAATTGGTGTCGGAGCGTATTGGTTATTGATGATAGTTGAACTACGAATATCAGTATCACAGGTTGTGAATAGGAAACGTTGGCTATTCGCTGAATAACGTAACCGGTATTCTGCAAAAGCCGCAAAACTGATCCCACTCCCTAATAGAACGAAGCATGGAACACGCTGTGTAATATATTGATAAAGCTCTTGGATTCTTTCTTTATAGTGGGAATAAGGTACTTTATCGCGCTCTAAAATATGGTCAATGGCAATGCCAATCCCCAATATCTTCTGAGTATCCAATTGATGCTCAGCGAGGAGGTCATCAACGTTATCTAGCAAGTGGTCGAGCATATTTTCGGCAGTTTCAAGATGCTCGTACTTGATTTTAACCTTACCAATAATGTCTAGCTTCAGGTTTTGCAGGACAATCGTAGAGTAAATATCACTCATTTCAATACCCACAAGATAACCATCCGCAGGATTCACGCTGTACAGAATCGGTTTGCGTCCCCCCGTCGATTCTCCGAGCTCAGAGGTCGAGATCAATTGGCACTTACTGAGTTCATCAAGCAATCTGGCACAAGTAGCTGGCTTCATGTTGGCGAGGGACGTCAACATTTCCGCCCTGATTGGTCCGTGGTTGAGGATCAGTCGGTACAGCGTTTTGAGTTTTTGCGTTTTGGAATTTTTAGATGTGCGAAATTCATTCAATAAACGGTGTAACAAGTTCTCCCCCTCCTATTTATATTCGTGATGAACCAAGCCATGCTGGCTTTTATCAAGATTAACAGATTCACATGATGAGTACTTTAATAGATATCATGTTTATCAACATTTTCTCAAAATGAGATTAAGATCGCGGTTAGATTTTTTAATTACGTTATTATCCCAATCATATTCATTATTTGACTTGATTGCGGAGCGCATTATGCACAACACCAAAGATATCTTAGAAAGCTTGAGTTTTATCCAGTCTCGCACAGATGTAAAACCTACCGTTGGGATCATTTTAGGTTCAGGCTTAGGCCCATTTGCCGATACGTTAGAGAATGCGGTGCATATTCCTTATAGCGAGATCCCGCATTTTGCTAAATCTGAGGCGGTGGGTCACGCAAACGAATTAGTGATCGGAACGATAGCGGGCAAAAATGTCGTGGCGATGAAAGGTCGTTTCCATTACTACGAAGGTTTTTCGCTGGATCAAGTGACATTTCCTGTGCGTTTAATGAAAGCATTAGGCGTTGAAAAACTGATTATCACTAACGCATGCGGTGCCGTGAATACTGAGTTTAACCCAGGCGACCTGATGGTGATTACAGATCATATTAACCTGACAGCTAATAACCCATTGATGGGACCAAATAATCCTGAGCTAGGGGTGCGCTTCCTTGATGTTAGTGAAGTGTACAACAAAGAGCTACGCCAAACGATTTTCGATGTAGCAAAAGAGCAAGGCGTGTCTTTGCGTCAGGGGGTATATGCATGGTGGACGGGTCCAACCTATGAAACGCCAGCAGAAATTCGCATGATCAGAACCCTTGGTGCTGATGCAGTCGGTATGTCCACAGTACCTGAAGCACTAGTGGCGCACCATTCTCAGATTAAAACGGTGGGTATTTCCTGCCTGACAAACATGGCATGCGGCATTTTAGAACAACCACTGAGCCATGACGAAGTGATTGAGACCGCTGAAAAAGTGAAGGCGACCTTCTTAAAATTAGTGACTGGTGTCATCGAGCGCTTCTAACGTCAAGTTACTTAATCTCAAATTAATAGAAAGACAGTGCGGGAACGGTTTTCCTTTAGGGCGTTATCGTCAAGCTGAGAATGTCACCCGCCAAACTTACTTCAAACGGAGCCTAGTATGAATATTAAGTCTCGTTTAAAGGTCATGCTTTTTCTGCAATATTTTGTTTGGGGAAGTTGGCTGGTGACATTAGGTGCCTACATGATGAAAACTCTGAGTTTTTCAGGGGCTGAAGTCGGTATGGTCTATAGCTCTAAGGGGGTTGCCGCTATTTTAATGCCCGGTTTAATTGGCATTATTGCGGATAAATATATTCCCGCAAATCGGTTGTATATGATTTGTCATGTGATTTGCGCAGGTTCTCTATTTTATGCCGCGACAGTCACGGATTCTTCCGTCATGTTCTGGGTGATGTTAATCAATGCCATGGCATTTATGCCAACCATTGCGCTGTCTAACACCATCAGCTACTCCTCGTTGAGCCAATATCAGCTAGATTCTGTCGCGAATTTCCCACCAATCCGTGTGTTTGGGACAGTTGGATTTATTGCGGCGATGTGGAGCATCAGCCTATTAAAATTTGAACTCAGTAGCATGCAGCTGTATGTGGCAGGTTGTTGTTCATTACTGTTAGCCATGTATTCTTTCACATTGCCAAAAATGGCAGTCAATAAGCAGGCGATCACCACTAGCTGGATGAGCAAGCTTGGGCTAGATGCATTAGTCCTGTTTAAAAAGCCGATTATGGCGGTCTTTTTCCTGTTTGCGATGTTGCTGGGCGCAGTGCTGCAAATTACCAATACTTTTGGTAGCCCGTTTCTGCATGATTTTGCACGTAACCCACTGTATCAAGACAGTTTAATTGTGCAATACCCATCAATTCTATTATCTGTATCCCAAATGGCAGAAGTGGCGTTCATTCTCGCTATTCCATTCTTCTTGAAACGGTATGGCATAAAAACCGTCATGTTGCTCAGTATGCTAGCGTGGACATTACGATTTGGTTTCTTCGCATTTGGCGACCCATCGACGATTGGTTTGATGTTCTTAATCATGTCGATGATTGTGTATGGTTGCGCATTCGATTTCTTTAATATCTCCGGTTCTATTTTTATTGAGCAGGAAGTTGACCATCGAATGCGTGCCAGTGCCCAAGGTCTGTTCATGACGATGGTTAATGGGGTTGGCGCATACTTTGGCGCGATATTGAGTGGGTTGGTCGTCGATTACTTTAGTGTGGATGGGGTGAAGGATTGGCAATCAATTTGGCTGGTATTCTCGTCTTATACGGTCATTTTAGCGGTGATTTTCTATTTCTCATTTCACTATAAGCATCAGCGAGAAAAACCGTTGCTGGTCGCTAAAGCGAACTAACGGTTGAGTTTGATTGAATAAAAAAAGCCAGCGAATATGCTGGCTTTAAATTGTTCTAAAAAGTGATAAATCTATTCATTGATCCAGTGACTCAAATGTACGTAGTGACTGGACTCAGAGGGACCCCATTGGGTACAGATTCAATTGGCGCGCCCCAATAAATCGATCGAATAATGTTCAGTTTGAGATCTTTGTAAGGGTTCCCTTTGCCACTGCTTTTGTGCTAATACTGTTAGCCATCGACCTGATGATTGCAGGATTTGATATAGACAATATCACCTGCCATTAGCAGAACATTGCAGTTCAATCTTTTTTGAATGGTTTATTATGTTATTAAATGACGAGAAAATAGGGAAAAATCAGTTTAAAGGGACGAGCATCAAAGATGCAGTGTTTTCAAACTGTGATTTTTCAGGCGCTGATTTGACGGATACCGAGTTTCTCAATTGTAGGTTCTATGATAGAGATACTCAAAAAGCGTGCCGTTTTAACCGTTCAATTTTAAAAGATGCCAGCTTTAAAAATTGTGATTTATCCATGGTAGATTTTAGGCATTCACAGGCTCTTGGATTAGAAATCCGAGAGTGTCTTGCTCAAGGAGCTGATTTTCGTGGTGTCAGTTTTATGAATTTGATTACGGCGAAAACATGGTTTTGCTCTGCATATATCACAAAATCGAATCTGAGTTATGCGAATTTTTCTGGGGTTATCTTAGAGAAATGTGAGCTGTGGGAGAATCGCTGGCACGAAACAACGGTTATAGGATCAGTTTTTAGGAATTCAGATCTTTCAGGTGGAGAATTTTCTTCATTTAATTGGAGTGATGCAGATTTTACGGGTTGTGATTTAACGAATTCACAGCTTGGGGCTTTAGATATTAGACGAGTGGATTTTAGTGGCGTTAAGTTAAACGAAGATCAAATCTTTCATTTAATCGATAGTCTCGGCATTATCGTTGTAAGTAACAGTTAATGTAGCTTTATCTCGGTGATGCACCTTAACGGCACACGCTGGCAATGCGTTATTGTGCTTCACTCTGCTATGTACGAAGAGTAAAAAGCCAGCGAATTCATTGAATAAGCTGGCTTTGAAGTTATTCTGAAAAGTGAAATTTATTCGATATTTTGAATTTGCTCGCGCATTTGCTCGATCAGCACTTTCAGCTCAACAGCGGAATTAGTCACTTCGCTATTGATAGACTTAGAGGCCAGGGTATTTGACTCACGGTTAAACTCTTGCATCATGAAATCAAGGCGGCGACCGCTTGCTTCTTTCTTCTTCAGAATATTACGCGTTTCTTTAACGTGAGCTTCTAGTCTGTCTAATTCTTCAGCCACATCGACACGTTGTGCCAATAAAATCAGCTCTTGTTCTAAACGATTGTTTTCTAATTGGATACCCGCTTCGTCTAATTTACTTTGCAGACGTTCACGCTGCCACTGTAGGATTTCTGGCATATGTTGGCGAACTTTGGCAACTTCGACTAAAACGCCATCTAAACGCTGCTCAATGAGACTATGCAGTGCAGCACCTTCGGCTTCACGGCTCTGAATAAAGGCATCGATGGTTTCATCTAAACCCGCCATCAGCTGTTCACTGATAGCATCTAAATCTTGTTCACCCGCAGACATCACGCCAGGCCAACGTAAAATTTCTAATGGGTTAATTTCACCTTCGTGGCTGTAATTTTTCACCCAGTTAGCAGCGCTAATCAGTTGACGAGCAAGATCTTCATTCAGAAGTAATTCGCCACGTTGCGCACCATCTAATTCAAAACGCAGGTTACATTCGACTTTACCACGCGTTAATCGGGAACGAAGACGCTCACGGATAACTGGCTCTAGACTACGGAATTGTTCAGGTAAACGGATATAGGTTTCTAAATAACGCTGGTTTACGGAACGCAGCTCCCAAGCCGCATTCCCCCATTCACCCTTGATATCACGGCGGGCAAAAGCAGTCATACTACGGATCATAATTCGTTCCTATCATTCATTAAGATAACAGGATTATAGCGCTATGACGGATGACAGGATAGGCATTATCCGATTAACAACGTATAATACGTGCCAATTTGAGTTGATAACGGAGATAACACCATGCGCCCAGCAGGTAGATTAGCAGATCAGATGCGTCCTATAAAAATTACGCGTAATTATACAAAGCACGCAGAAGGCTCTGTTCTTATTGAGTTTGGCGACACGAAGGTGTTATGTAATGCAACGGTTGAGGAAGGCGTTCCGCGTTTTCTAAAAGGTCAGGGGCAAGGTTGGATAACCGCAGAATATGGCATGTTACCTCGTGCAACCAATTCTCGTAATCAACGTGAAGCGGCAAAGGGTAAACAAACAGGTCGTACGATGGAAATTCAACGACTGATCGCCCGTTCATTACGTGCTGCGGTCGACCTGAAAAAACTCGGAGAGTACACCATTACCTTAGACTGTGATGTTATCCAAGCGGATGGTGGTACACGTACTGCATCTATTTCAGGAGCTTGTGTCGCATTAGTCGATGCCCTGAATAATATGGTTGCTCAAGGTAAATTAGCGAAAAGCCCACTGAAATCTATGGTTGCAGCGGTATCGGTTGGTATCGTAGGGCAAGAAGGCTTATGTGATCTTGAGTATGTGGAAGATTCCGCCGCAGAAACCGATATGAACGTGGTGATGATGGAGGATGGTCGCATGATTGAGGTACAAGGTACCGCAGAAGGTGAGCCGTTCAGCCATGAAGAGTTACTCGAACTACTCGCCCTCGCGAAGACGGGGTTAGACACCATTTTCGAAGCTCAGCGAGAAGCGCTGAAATAGATTTATGATTGAATAGGCGGCTGAAAAGTCGCCTTTTTTATGTCCGCTGTTTATTGATTAAGTTGCTTACTGATAAAGATAAACCGCGAAAGTAGTTCTAATAAAAAAGACCAATATTAATTAATGAGGAGAATGACCAATGAAAGCCTATCAGCGCGATTTTATTGAACTTGCCATGAAAAAACAGGTACTAAAATTTGGTGAGTTTACGCTGAAATCAGGTCGTAAAAGCCCCTATTTCTTTAACGCGGGGCTATTTAATACAGGGCGTGACTTGGCTCTTGTGGGTCGTTTTTATGCACAAGCA
The DNA here is from genome assembly GCF_028484855.1 of Providencia sp. PROV033. Lineage (NCBI taxonomy): Bacteria > Pseudomonadati > Pseudomonadota > Gammaproteobacteria > Enterobacterales > Morganellaceae > Providencia > Providencia sp. PROV033. The sequence continues at coordinate 56,135 of NZ_JAMPSW010000006.1, forward strand.
TTAAAAGAGAGTGCGATTGAGTGTGATGTGATTTTCGGTCCTGCTTATAAAGGGATCCCTATTGCAACAACAACGGCAGTGGCGTTAGCAGAACATCACGATATCGATATGCCATATTGTTTTAATCGTAAGGAAGCGAAAGATCATGGGGAAGGCGGCACATTAGTGGGTAGTCCATTACAGGGGCGCGTTGTGGTTGTTGATGATGTTATTACCGCTGGCACGGCAATTCGTGAGTCGATGGAAATTATCAAACAACAAGAAGCCACCTTAAATGGTGTGTTGCTGTGCTTGGATCGTCAAGAAAAAGGGAAAGGGGAAATTTCTGCGGTGCAGGAAGTCGAGCGTGATTATGGGTGTAAAGTGTATTCGATCATCACAATGAGCGATTTAATCACGTATTTAACCGAAAAAGAAGGTATGCAACAGCATCTTGCTGCGATGAAAGCATATCGTGAGCAGTATGGTATTTAATTGAAAAAAAGCCCTCGCCCAATAACGGGCGGGGTGAGTAGTATAAATAAGTGGTTATTGTAGCTGAGCCAAAATTAAAGGCCAGCGAGCTTCAAATTCTACCGTTGGACGGTAACGAAACTCAGAACGTACAAAGCGCGACAGCATACCTTCACAGAAGGCTAATAGTTGAGAAGCTAATAATGATTCATCATGGATAAAACCATGCCCATCACGGATTTTTTTCTCTTTTAGGACTTGTCGCAGCTGCGATTCTATACGTTCGAATAATTGGTTAATGCGCCCTTGCAGTCTATCTTGCTCGAACATTAGCGCATGCCCTGTCATTATACGCGTTAATCCAGGGTTTTTCTCTGAGAAACCTAAAATTAGCGCTAAAACCAATTTAATTCGGACAAGTGTATCTTTTTCATCCGCTAAAATCAGATTGATGCGTGAAACGAGTGAATCTTCAATAAACTCAATTAGGCTGTCGAACATCTTCATTTTACTTGGAAAATGACGATATAACGCCGCTTCTGAAACACCCACCGCTGCCGCGAGTTTTGCCGTTGTAATACGCTGGCTGCCGTCGCTACTTTCTAACATTAACGCAAGAGCCTGTAAAATCTCATCACGTCTGTTACGTTTTTGTATTGTATTCTCTGCCATGTCTGATAAGACCCCTGCTAAAACAGCAAGACAAACTATCCAAAATTTCGCTCTGAGTAAAGTCACCCTCAGAATAAAACAGGTTTAAAATATGTAGAGATTATAACCAAATCTAAACAGCTCACGAGATAAAAAATACCGTAATGATTGTTTTTATTCACAAATATAGGCGTTTTTAGAACGCCTATATTCGGTATTTCAGCGTGAATTGGTTCGACTTATTGACGACCAGAGTGTCCGAAACCACCTTCACCACGCTCTGTCGCATCAAAATCATCCACAATATTAAATTGTGCCTGAACAACAGGAACGAATACCATTTGTGCCATACGTTCACCTGGTTCAACGGTGAATGCTTTGTCACTACGGTTCCATACTGACACCATTAACTGACCTTGGTAGTCGGAGTCGATTAAACCCACTAAATTTCCCAGAACAACACCATGCTTATGACCCAGCCCTGAACGTGGCAGGATCACGGCAGCAAGTTGCTCATCAGCGATATGGATAGCCAAACCCGTCGGGATCAATTCAGTTTGACCCGGTGCTAAATCGATAGGTGCATCAAGGCATGCACGTAAATCTAAACCCGCAGAGCCAGTGGTTGCGTAAGTTGGCAGTGGAAACTCGTTCCCAATACGGGGATCAAGAATTTTCAGATCGATTTTTTTCATAACGTTGAAGTATCTCATCAAGTAAATGGTGGCTTAATTCAATTTTACTACAGTGTGGCAATCGAACATCACCGAAAGCATCAAACAGATGTAATGCGTTGTTATCACTATTAAAACCATTATCTGCTAGGGAAACGTCATTGGCACAAATTAAATCAAGTTGCTTTTGTTGGCGTTTTTGTCGTGCATACTCATCGACATTTTGGGTCTCTGCAGCGAAACCAACCACATAAGGTCGATTTTGCGTCAACTTCCCGACACTCGCCACAATATCAGGGTTTTTTACAAGAGTAATGGAGACTTCATTACCTTGTTTTTTAATTTTATTTTCAGCAACGGTTTTGGCGCGGTAATCGGCTACGGCCGCACAGCCAATAAAGATATCTTGCTGATTAATCGATTGGTGCACTTGCTCATACATCTCAAGAGCACTGATAACATTAATTCGATTTACACCACTTGGTGTTGCAAGGTTAACGGGACCTGCAACCAGAGTGACTTTTGCACCGCGAGCACTTGCCGCTTGTGCGATGGCAAAACCCATTTTTCCAGAGCTATGATTACTAATAAAACGCACAGGATCTAAATCTTCACGGGTTGGGCCTGCCGTGACCATGATTGAAATCCCTTGTAGATCTAAATGTGGCTGGAAATGCTGACTTGCCAATTTCACAATAGCGAGTGGGTCTATCATGCGTCCAGGACCTACGTCACCACATGCTTGGCTACCTTCGTCGGGTCCCCATATCATAAACTGGCGTTGTTGCAGTCTGATTAAATTATCTTGGGTTGCCGCTGCGCGGTACATTTGTTGGTTCATTGCGGGAACGACCGCAATAGGGGCAGATGATGCAAGGCAAACCGTTGTGAGTAAATCATTCGCCATACCCGCACTGAGTCTCGCGATTAAGTCCGCAGTGGCTGGCGCTAAAATAATTATATCAGCCCATTTTGCCAATTCAATGTGACCCATTGCAGCTTCAGCAGCGGGGTCTAGCAAATCGTCAGCGACTGGATAACCGGATACCGCTTGCAAAGTAAGAGGCGTAATAAACGCTTTTGCCGCAGGTGTCATCACAACACGTACAGATGCCCCTTCATCACGCAGCCGGCGAGTGAGTTCTGGAATTTTATACGCGGCTATTCCACCACTAATACCGAGAACAATTCGCTTACCTAATAATGAGTTAACTGAAGTTTGTTGAGTCATGGTCTCTGTCCGATTTGGTCAACATGGGGGGCATCTTACCATATCAATGAGCTTGGTGAGAGAGCCGATTTTGTATCCCGATGCTATTTTTGCGAAGCGCTACGCAAAGGACAGCTGAGACGATTGGCGTTTGCGGATTCGTTAGCTAAAAAGAAAGCAACGACGCGAAAGGAGGTTGGTCGATGCATGAATACACGGAGCTTTTACCGCGAGAAAAAATGCTCGCATACGGCGCTGCTTCATTATCAGATATAGAGCTATTAGCCATTTTCTTACGTACAGGAACACGGGGTGAATCTGTTTTACAACTTGCTGAACGGTTACTTTATGAGTTTGGTTCACTCTATTTATTAGTGCAAGCCGACTATAAGAAGTTAATTGAATGCAAAGGTGTGGGAAATTGTAAATTGACGCAATTGCAAGCTGCGAGTGAATTGGCGAAGCGCTGTTTTTCAATGCAAGTGTTGTGCACGGATATCATGAATAACCCTAACGCGCTGAAATCTAAGCTACTTGAGTTATTCTCAGGGCAGGAGCGTGAGGTGTTTATAGTGCTATTTCTCAATAACCAACATCAGGTTATTTGCCATGAAGAAATGTTTAAAGGGACGATCAATCGTGTTGAAGTTCATCCGCGAGAAATTCTTCGGTTTGCAATGAGAATGAATGCGAGTGCGATAGTGCTTGCCCATAATCATCCATCGGGTAATCCGGAACCCAGCATGGCAGATAAGTATGTGACTGAGCAAATTCAAGGTGCTTGCGACGTGATGGGGATTAAATTACTCGATCATTTTGTCGTTGGACACAAATCTTGTATCTCATTTGCTGAGCGCGGATGGCTGTAAAATCATTTTTTTGACTAAAAAATGACAACTTTTGCTGTGTTGGGCTTGAGTGAAAACGATTGAAAGCGTATACTACGCCACCTTTAAGGATCTCGGGTTTGACGAGAAGAGCCTATCTCAGTAAATTTTTTTGCTAAGATAAATACATTTTGTTGATCACTTAAAAGTTTGCTGAGATGGGCTCCTAAGCCTGACGAGGCAGTCAAGCCCAGAACAAAAAAGCTCGAGCTGATTAGATTTTTGGAGAATAGACATGTCACGAGTCTGCCAAGTTACCGGCAAGCGTCCAATGAGCGGTAACAACCGTTCACACGCATTAAACGCGACCAAACGTCGTTTTTTGCCAAACCTGCACTCTCACCGTTTCTGGGTTGAGTCTGAGAAACGTTTCGTAACACTGCGTGTATCTGCTAAAGGTATGCGTGTTATCGATAAAAAGGGTATTGATGCTGTTCTTGCTGAACTGCGTACCCGCGGTGAGAAGTACTAAGGAGCTAAAAAATGGCTAAAGGTATTCGCGAGAAAATCAAGCTGGTTTCTTCTGAAGGTACAGGTCACTTCTATACCACTACGAAGAACAAGCGCACAATGCCAGAAAAACTGGAACTGAAAAAATTCGATCCAGTTGTTCGTAAGCATGTGATCTACAAAGAAGCAAAAATCAAATAATTTTGTTTCTGCGTACGAAGAACCCAGCTTAGGCTGGGTTTTTTTTTGCCAAAAATTAGCGATAAAATGGCTATCCATTGGGATATTGATTAAAAGCTATAACCGTTAATCTGAACGTAGTAACATATTCAGTATTCATGGAATTAATAACGCATTTTATTGTCAAATATCCATATCAATTTATCTATAGACCTGATTAAGAGCGCCTGGTGAAAAAACAGTACAAAAAAATTCTTGTGATCAAGATGCGATTTCATGGTGACATGCTACTGACGACGCCTGTTATCAGCTCATTGAAGCAAAATTATCCTGATGCTCAGATTGATGTTTTACTTTATCAGGACACAATTCCTATCTTATCGGAAAACCAAGAAATCCATACGCTATATGGTATGAAAGGTAAAAAAAGTGGCGGGCTCAGTAAAGCCTGTAACTTTTTAAGCTTACTGTTTAAATTACGTCGTAATCAGTATGACTTGGTCGTTAACCTTGCTGATCAGTGGATGGTTTCACTACTGGTTCGCGCGATTCCCGCTACAACGAAAATTTCCCATGATTTTGGGCATCGCGATTCAAAATTTTGGCGAAATAGCTTCACGCATCTGACTCCTCCTGAAGGGGAGCATGTTGTTTTAAATAATCTTTCTGTATTAAAGCCGTTAGGAATCCAAGAATTTAACACAGACCTAACCATGTCTTATACGGAAGAAGATTGGAAAAAAATTGACCAACGCTTGCTCGATCTTGGGGTACACAGTAGCTACGTAGTGATTCAGCCTACAGCTCGGCAAATCTTTAAATGTTGGGATAATGAAAAATTCTCGGCGGTGATTGATGCATTGCAGTCTCGTGGATATCAAGTTGTACTCACGTCAGGCCCAAGCAAAGAAGACCTAGCGTGCGTGAATGAAATAGCCAACAATTGCCAAACGAAGCCAACAACTGAGTTGGCGGGTAAAACATCATTTCCTGAATTAGGGGCATTAATTGCTCATGCCGCACTTTTTATTGGCGTTGATTCTGCGCCGATGCATATTGCAGCAGCAGTGAAAACGCCAATTGTTTGCTTGTTTGGGGCGACAAACCATGTTTTCTGGCGTCCATGGAGTGACAATGTGGTGAAATTCTGGGCTGGCGACTACGAAAAAATGCCGCCAAGAGATGAGTTGGATCGCAATAAAAAATACCTTTCGGTGATCCCAGCTTGTGATGTGATTGATGCAACAGAAAAAATGCTACCGATGAATATGCGTTCAATGATGGGAAGGTATTAGTATGGTATTGGCATTCTGTCTGTATAAATATTTCCCATTCGGTGGGTTACAACGGGACTTTTTACGTATTGCGACAGCGTGCCAAGCTCGCGGGCATCACATTCGCGTTTATACCCAATCATGGGAAGGCGAAAGACCGGAACAGTTTGAAATTGTTATTGTTCCTGTTAGCTCAGGCACTAACCATGGTCGGAATCGGCAATATTATGAGTGGGTGATGGCAGATCTGAAGCAACATCCTGCAGATAGGATTGTTGGTTTTAATAAAATGCCGGGGTTAGATGTTTATTTTGCTGCGGATGTTTGTTACGCGCAAAAAGTCGCGGAAGAGAAAGGGTTTTTCTATAAGCTGACTCCACGTTATAAACATTACGCTGCGTTTGAAAAAGCGGTCTTCCAAAAAGGTCAGCCAACCCAGCTAATGATGCTTACCCCTCATCAAATTGCTCATTTTAAAAAGCATTATGGTACTGAAACTGAACGTTTTCATATGCTTCCCCCAGGCATTGCCATTGACCGAAAATATGACCAGCAAATTGCTGATGCGAAGCGTATTTATCGAGAAAAAAATCAAATACCTGATTCCGCTTTTTTATTGCTTCAAGTGGGATCCGATTTTAAGCGTAAAGGGGTTGATAGAACCCTTAAAGCAATGGCTGCACTGCCCGAAACCATCAGAAATAACACATTATTAATGGTCGTTGGACAAGATAAACCTGCTAAGTATCAGAAACTCGCGGAAAGCTTAGGGATTGCAAAACAAGTGTCATTTTTTAGCGGACGCAATGATATCGCTGAGTTAATGGCAGCTGCTGATTTATTAATGCATCCAGCTTATCAAGAAGCGGCAGGAATCGTACTTCTTGAGGCCATTGTGGCTGGATTACCGATTATTGTGACCGAAGTATGTGGTTATGCATCATTTATCAATAAAGCGCAATGTGGCGTAGTGATAGCGGAGCCGTTCGAACAGTCTATTTTAAATCAGTCACTATGCGATAGTTTGCAAGATACTCAGAAACTGGTTCAATGGGCAAACAATGCAAAATATTATTCAGATACAGAAGATCTGTATAGTTTACCGGAAAAAGCGGCCGATATTATTTTAGGATGCTCGAATGGTTGAGTTAAAAGCACCTTTTAACGAATTATGGAAAGATAAAGACCCGTTTGCTGAGACAGACAAACTGGATGGTGAAGTTTTTCGTGCATTAGAAACACGTCGAACGTTACGTTTTCAGCTCGATGATAAAAGCTATTTTATTAAGATCCACTACGGTACGACACTAAAAGAAGTTTTGAAGAATTTATTTTCATTCCGTTTACCTGTGTTAGGTGCAGACCGTGAGTGGAATGCTATTCATCGATTAACTGAAGCCGGCGTTGATACAATGAACGGGCGAGCTTTCGGGCAAAAAGGTTGGAATCCACTTCGCCGTCATTCATTTATTATCACTGAAGATTTAACGCCGACAGTGAGCTTAGAAGATTACTGCGCTAATTGGGTCACTCAACCGCCTAAATTCAAAACTAAGCAAATGTTGATCCAGCGAGTCGCTGAAATGGTACGTAAGATGCATAGCATCGGTATTAACCATCGCGACTGCTATATCTGCCATTTCTTACTGCATTTACCGTTTACGGAAAATCAGCAAGATTTAAAAATTTCAGTCATTGATTTACATCGTGCACAGTTAAGGTCTTCAGTCCCTACCCGTTGGCGAAATAAGGATTTGATTGGGCTATACTTTTCTTCATTAGAAATCGGTTTGACGCAGCGCGATATTTTCAGATTTATGAAGATTTATTTTGATCTGCCGTTAAAAGAGATACTAACTAAAGAATCTAGTTTGATGGCTGAAGCAAAAAGTAAGGCAAAGCGAATTAAAGAAAGAACTGAAAAACGCGGCTTGTAATTAAAATTCGGTATGGAACATAGGCATGGTAATTAATTTTGATGGTATGGTAAAAAAAACAATTCCGATTGGAAATATCGAGATAGATGATTCGTCATGCCAGCATGTTGCATATGGGATTGATCATAATTTTTTGTATGGTAGCGGCGTCTCGATTGTATCTTTATTGATGCATAATCCACACATTCAGTTTGCATTTCATATCTTTATTGATAATTCAATGAGTGACGAAGATATCGCTAAATTTGCTGAAATTTGTCACTTATATAATACAAAAATTACGATTTATTTTATTGATTCAAATAACGTTAAAAAGCTACCTACGACCAAAAACTGGACTCATGCTATCTATTTTAGATTTATTATCGCAGAATATTTTAAGGATAAAATAGATTATTTACTTTATCTCGATGCAGATGTGGTCTGTAACCGTAATATCGATGAGCTCCTAAGCCATAACTTATTGGGTTATATTGCGGCGGTTGTTCCTGAGCGAGATAAGGCCTGGTGGCAAAAAAGAGCCGATTCATTAGGTTTCCCATCTGTATCGAAAGGCTATTTTAATAGCGGCGTCATGTATATAAATCTACGGACGTGGAAAACGAACAATGTAACAGAAAAATCGATGGCGTTACTGATGGATAACGAGGTTAGCCATAGACTGGTTTATCCTGACCAAGACGTGCTAAATATCTTATTAACGGATAGTGTATTATTTATTAGTTCTATTTTTAATACTCAATTTAGCTTGAACTACGAGTTAAAAAAGAGTTTTGATTTTCCCGTAAAACGAACTACTGTATTTATTCATTATGTGGGCCCAACAAAACCGTGGCATGAGTGGGCTAATTATGAGACAGCACAACCATTTTTAGAGGCGAGGGCTGTCTCTCCATGGCGAAATGTACCATTGCTTAAAGCAAAAAGCAGCAATCATCTACGGTATTGTGCAAAGCATAATATTAATCAAAGAAAGTATTTTTTTGCTTTCAAAAATTATATGGCATATTTTTTTAGTAAAATATAAGTAGGTATTTACGTGAACTTAATAAAAGAAAAAATCGAGTTGGGAGCACAAAATGGTGCTGCTGAACTAAATATTGCCTATGGTGTAGATAAAGGATTTTTATTTGGTTCTGGTTTATCTATGAACTCAATTATTATTAATAATTCAGATATCAAGCTAAAATTCCATCTATTTACTGATTATATGAATGATGAATTTTTATCTAAATTAGAAAAATTAACATTAAATGAGAATGTTAATATCGATATTTACATCATTAATGCGGATGAACTAAAAAAACTACCAATATCTCATGTTTGGTCTTACGCGACCTATTTCAGATTCTTTATTTTTGATCATTTATGTGAAACATTATCATCTATTTTATATTTGGATGCAGATGTCTTTTGTAAAGGCAGCTTGAGAAAATATATAGATATTGCTTTTAATGGAGAGTATGCAGCCGTTATTCCGGATGTACCAAACATGCAGATTTCTTGTGTTGACCGCCTTTCTATGCCTCAGCTAAAAGATAAATATTTTAATGCTGGCGTTATTTTTCTGAATCTAAAAGTTTGGGATAAAAATAAATTCACTAAGCAGGCATTTAACCTGATTACGAATAACCACACAGGAAAGACATTAAAATATTTAGATCAAGATGCGTTAAATATCATATTTAATTGCCAGAATATTTATCTGCCAAGAGATTATAATTGCATTTATACTCTAAAGAATGAATTAGAACATGAGAATTATAAAGACTATATTACATCAGAAACTAAATTAATTCATTATACAGGGGCGACCAAACCTTGGCACTATTGGGCGGTCAATTACCCAGCAAGCCAAACGTTTAAAGTCGCTTTTGAAACATCACCTTGGAAAAATGATGAATTAGTTGATGCAAAGAAAAAACCAGAGTATCAAGAGAGATATAAACATGAATTTAATCAGAAGAAGTTTTTAACTGGAATTTCTAGTTTGATTAAATATAAAAAGTTTAAATAAAAATTAACGGTGGTGATTATTAATCACCACCGCATAAGAATTATTTTTCTCTAATATCAATAGCTTGGTCACTGTCTAAGTTTTTTAGCTTAGAATACTTATTATATAGCCCATAATCAGTGATATCATCTTTAGGTGTAAATAAACTATGGTTTGAATCAACTTTACTATTATTAATGCCTAGCCAATTAGCGAGTCCATCTACAAATAGTAAGCCAGATTTAAAATTTTTCACCATTATTCTTTCTTTATCATCAGATGATATTTTAATCAATGGGATTTCGAGAACTTTTGCTGTAGAGTTGCTTAAATTCATTCGAATTTCATTGTTAACTTCGCTATGAGATAGGCCATGATCAGAAAAATAAAGAATAGAAAAAGTACGTTTATCTCTTTTTTCTTGTTCACCTAACAAATTATAAATTTTCTCGATGATTTCATCTGTCTTTTGAATGCTCGTTACATAGCAGGAAACATTATTATATTTTTCATCTTTCGTAATGTATTGATTACCATAATCTTCAATTCTTGCACAGGCGTCAGGGTGTGAGCCGTAAAGATGAACAACAAATAATCTTTTTTGTTTTTCCGCTATCTTGGAATTGAGTTCTTTTTTGAACATATCAATGAGTTCAAAATCACTTGCATTACTTGAGTTATACGCCCCAATTTTGATAAATTTTTTCGTATCACTGCGAGATGCAATAAAACTAATTGGAGTATCGTATTCACCGATAAACCCTTGGTTAGATAACCAATATGTTTTTATTCCAGCGGATTTAGCGAGGTCGATAAAATTTAACCCATAGTTAGGTTGCCAATCAGTTTTATTAGCGGAGGTTAACATTAAACGTAATGAGGATATGGTATTGGTACCACCTGCAGTTAATCCTTCAACAATGGTTCCATTTACTTTAGATAAAAATGGCGTGTTGTTTATTGGGTAACCATAAATTCCCATATAATCACGTCGGACGCTTTCCCCGATAATCAAAACATAGTCATCATACTGAGTATTGTTATTTTTTAGCTCAGACTGACCCCATTCACTCTTTTTTGTCAAATCGCTTAATGAATTCACTTCATCTTTCAGATTGACAAAAGATTGATAGCTTTCATTGAAAAATTGAAATGGAGATTGGTTGATTAGGGCAATAATCACGAGGCAAATCATTAAGGTCTTATTTTTATATAGGTTAATTTTTTTTATTGTAATTATTTTTTTAAAGGCAATGAACCCAGCAATAATTACTAAACTAGATAAATAGTTTTTAATCGGAATTTGAGTGAAAAATTCCTGTGTTTCTAGAGCATCTGTGGCAATTAATGATGCTAAATATTGATAGGTTGGAATACCAAATGTTAACCCTATTGGAGTATATATAACATAGGCTATGGTAAATATAGATCCCAAATACCAATAGGCTTTTTTAGATGAGCTTAAAATAATAAAAAATAAACAAATTAGCGTTATTTCGCGGACACTAGGATGTGCAATACCAGCTCCTTT